>NZ_AZSN01000077.1:0-18454 GCF_000576225.1 Methylibium sp. T29-B
GCTCGTCGCCGTGCAGCGCGGTGGCCCGGCCGACCGCGCCGGCCTGCGCGCCGGCGACACGGTCGTCTCGATCAACGGCAAGGAGATCAGCGACACGGCCGCGCTCATCAACGAGACGGCCGCATTGAGCCCAGGTACCCAGGCGCAGTTCAAGGTCCTGCGCGGCCGCGAGGCCGTCTCTCTGGCGGTGGAACTGGGCCAACGTCCGGTCACGCGCAAGCCGTGAGAGAGGCATCCCGTGCTGCGCGTCGCACTCGAGTCCGGTCTGACGCGAACGCTGCTGCGGCGGGCCGACAGTCCCGCGTTTCCCGCGGTGGTGGGTGCCGTGGCGCTCGCCGCGACGCTGTCAATGTCGGTTCCCTTTGCAACCTTGCTGGTGGCGGCGGTGCTGATGGCGCGGCGCCGCTGGAGCGCCATCGCCGTGGGCGCCAGCCTGGGCGCGGCACTGGGCGCGGCCGTGCTGTACCTGGTGTTCCACCACCTCGGCTGGGCGCGGCTCTTCGCCGCCTATCCCGACGTCGTGCGTTCGTCCGCCTGGAACGACGCAACGCGCTGGTTGTCCGCCTACGGCGTCGTGGCACTGCTAGTCATCGCCGCCACGCCGCTGCCGCTCACGCCGGCGTTGATGTTCGCCGCGATCTCCCGGCTGCCGCTCGCGGAGGTGGTGTTCGCGCTGTGGATCGGCAAGCTCGCCAAGTACTCCGTGTATGCCTGGCTGGCCTCGCGCTTTCCGGAACGTGCGCTTCGGCGCGGTCAGCGGCACGCCGATGCGCTGCGCATCATCGTCGCCCGTGCCTGTCGCCCACCCCGGGGCAGCGGCGCGACATCGGGGCTTCCGGGGAGCGCCGGTGACGGTGCCCGCAAAGCCGCGGTCGCGACCGCCCCTCCACCTGCTACAGGAGGTCTGCTGATGTGCTTCTCCGCCGAGGCCAGCTTCGCCGCCGGCACCGCGTTGCTGATCGTCGGCGCAGCCACCGTGCGCCGCGCGCGTGTGCGCTCCGAACTGCCGTACGCCTGGATACCGGTCCTCTTCGGCATCCAGCAACTGCTCGAGGGCGCGCTCTGGCTGACCTTCCCGGACCGCGCGCCGCTTCTCAATACCGTACTGACGCACGCCTATTCGTTCTTCTCGCACGTGCTGTGGCCGATCTACGTGCCGCTGGCCGCGCTGGCGCTGGAGACCGTGTCGTGGCGGCGGCGGGTCCTGATCGCCATCGCGTTCGCCGGCAGCGCCGTGGGTCTGTACCTGCTGGCGACGCTGTTCACGCTGCCGATCGTCGCCACCGTGCGGGGCCAGCACATCGCCTACGAATCGCCGCACTTCTACGCGCTGGCCGCGATGTCGCTGTACCTGGTCGGCACCTGCGCCAGCCTGATGGTCTCGAGCCACGTTCGGGTGGTGGCCTTCGGCGTGGCGGCGTTCGTGTCCGCGGTGGCGGCCTGGACCTTCTACACCACCTGGTTCATCTCGGTGTGGTGCTTCTTCGCCGGCGTGCTCAGCGTGATCGTGTTCCTGTACTTCACAGATCCGAGCCGTGCCAAGCGGGTTGCCGGCGCGGTCCCGGAACTGGGGGCACGTTGATGGAGGGGACGAAGCGCTTCACGCCGGCGCTCGGCTTTCATGTCCTCACGCCCCTGTACGACCGCGTGGTGGCCCTGACCACGCGCGAGCGGACCTTCAAGCGGGCACTGCTCGATCAGGCGTGCCTCGGTCCGACCCATCAGGTGCTGGACGTCGGCTGCGGCACCGGAACGCTGGCGATCGCAGCCCAGCGGCGCCAACCGGGCGTGCGGGTGGCCGGCTTGGATGCCGACCCCGCCGTCCTCGCCGTCGCGGCGCGCAAGGCACGGTCTGCCGGGGCCGACATTGCGTTCGGCCTGGGCCGCTCGAACGCCCTGCCTTACGCCGACGAACGCTTCGACCGCGTGCTGTCGAGCCTGTTCTTCCACCACCTCTCCTGGGGCGACAAACTGCTGACCGCGCGCGAGATGCATCGCGTGCTGCGTCCGGCCGGCGAACTGCACGTCGCGGACTGGGGCCGGGCGGGCGGTCTGCTCAGTCGGACCGCGTTCCTGGCGGTCCAGCTTGTCGACGGCTTCGACACCACGAGCGACAACGTTGCCGGGCTGCTGCCGGTGCTGTTTGCGACCGCAGGGTTTCGCCAGGTCGAGGAGACGCGTCGGATTCCCACCCCTCTGGGCATCGTCTCCCTGTACCGGGCGGCCAAGAGCCCCGCCGCGCCCGGCAACCGCTCGGCGGGAGACGGGACGGCATGAGCGACCTACAGGACGTACCGCCAGGGGCGCCGACTGCGGCCGGCTCGCCTGCGGCCCTGCGCGTGCTGTTCATGGACATCGCCGCCGAAGACCAGGCTGCGCTCGAAGCCCTGTGCCCGAGCTCATGGTGGCCGCGCTTCCTGGCCGACACGCAGCTCGACGCGGATGACGGCGCCGCGGCGCTGGCCCAGGCGCTGTGTGTGTTCGTCCGCACGCCGGTGACGCGCCAGTCGTTGCAGCGAATGCCGGCGCTGCGGTTGGTGGCGACACGGTCCACCGGCGTCGACCACATCGACCTCGACGCCTGCCGCGAGCGCGGCATCGCGGTCGTCCACGTGCCCGACTACGGGGCTGCCACGGTCGCCGAACACACCTTCGCGCTGCTGCTGGGGCTGGCCCGCCACGTGTGCGAGGCACGCGGCCGAGCGCTCCAGGGCCGCTTCTCCTACCGGGGGCTGACCGGCTTCGAACTGGAAGGCAAGGCGCTGGGGATCGTCGGCTTCGGGCGCATCGGAACCCACGTGGCGCGGATCGCGCAGGGTTTCGGAATGAAGGTTCTGAGCTTCGACCCACGACCGCGACCGCAAGCCACGATCCCGCCGGGCGTTGACTTCGTCGGGTGGTCCGAGCTGCTCGAACGCAGCGAGATCCTCAGCCTGCATGTGCCGCTGACACCGGACACGCATCACCTGCTGGACGACAACGCCTTTGCCCGCATCAAACCCGGTGTCGTGCTGCTGAACACCGCGCGCGGCGGCTTGATCGACGAAGACGCGCTGCTGCGCGCGCTTGACCGCGGCACCGTCTCCGCGGCCTGCCTGGACGTGCTCGAGCACGAAGGCAGCGCCGCGCCCGAGGCGCCGATGGGCTGCGGCGGACTGGGCTGCGACCGCGGCTGGCAGTCGACTCACCCGTTGCTGCGCCACCCGCGCGTGCTCGCGACGCCCCATGTCGGCTTCAACACCCGCGAGGCGGTTGCGCGCATCCTGCACGAGACCGTCGGCAACATCCTGGCCTGGCAGGCCGGCCAGCCGCGCAACCGCATGGCCTGACATGCCGACCGCCACACCAACTCCTGCCAAATCGTCGCAGCGCCGCTCCCCGGTCGGTCGCGCCCTGTGGATCGGCATGGCGTTCGCCGGCTTCGTGTTGTGGTGGGCTTGGCACCGGGGCGTCATGCGTTGCGATGACCACCCCATCGCCGAGCGATTTGCAACCCTTCTGCAAGGGCTCGGCACCACCTTCGTCAAGCTTGGCCAGCACCTGAGCCTGCGCGCTGACCTGCTGCCCGAGTCGGCACAGCAGGCGCTGGCCAGGCTGCAGGATCATGTCGGCCCGTTTCCGTCGGAGCAGGCGCAGCAGGCCGTCGAATCCGCTTTCGGCCGCCCCTGCGCACAGCTGTTCGCGCGCTTCGACCTGGCGCCGCTGGCCGCGGCCTCGGTGGCGCAGATCCACCGCGCCGCGCTGCCCGACGGCACCGAGGTGGTCGTGAAGATCCGCCGGCCAGGCTCCGCCCAGGCCGTCGAATCCGACATGCGCATCCTGCGCCTGGTGGCCACTGTTGCGCAGGCCCTTGTCCCGGCACTGCGCCGGTGGGGCCTCGTGGCGATCGTCGACGAGATCGCCGGCAACCTGCGGCTCGAGATGGACCTCGCGCGCGAGGCTCGCTTCGTGAGGCGTTTCGCCGATGCGTGGCGCGGCTCGCCGGAAGTCGACATCCCTGACGTGGTCGACGGCCTGTGCACATCCTCCGTGATGGTGCAGCGCTTCAGCAGTGGCGTGCGCATCGACTCCGTACCGGCGCCGGATCGGGAGGCCTGCGCACGCCGCCTCGTCGACAGCTACGTGAGGCAGCTTTTCGAGCACGGTTTGTTTCATGGTGATCCCCATCCAGGCAACCTGTTCGTGATGCCCGACGGGCGAATCTGCTTCCACGATTTCGGCATCGTCGGCCGCCTGGACCGACGCCTGCGCCGCGCGCTGACGGCCTTCGCCCTCGCGTTCGTCGAGCAGGACGCCGACTGGGTTGTCGACGCCTGGCTCGACCTAGGCTGGTCGGTGCGCAAGTCGAGCGCCGCGCCTTCCTGCCGGTGGTGCAGTCGCTGCTGGCGGACTGCGCCGAGCGGCCGCTGCGCGACTGGTCGCTGCCGGCAGCGCTCGGACGGCTGGTGGCCGCCGGCCGCTCACAAGCGGTACGCCTGCCCACGGACCTGCTTGTGCTGACGCGCACGATGCTGCTGCTCGAGGGCACGGTCCGTGCATTGGCACCGGCGTTCTCGATCTTCGAGACCTTGTCGCAGCACGCCGCGGTCGGCACGCTGCGGCAAGCAGGCCAGCCGGAGGCCACGAAGCGCCTGGCCTTCGAGGTCGGAAGCGCCGCCAGCGACCTGCCGACGCTGGTTGCTCAGCACCTACACGGCGCACTGACCCGCGAGCGCCTGCTCGAGATCGCGATCGTGCCGGACCCGCGCCTGCAGGAAGGCGTCGACCGCGCCAGCCGCCGTATCGCGCTCGCACTGGTGACGCTCGGTCTGTACATCGCCGCGAGCCTGTTGATGCAGCACGCCGTCGGCCCGCAATGGGGCGGCATGCCGCTGCTCGCGCTGGCGGGCTATGGGCTCGCCATCCGTTTCACGTTTTCCATCGCCGGCGGCAGCGCGCAGCGCTGACCGGGGAGTTCAGCCTCAAAGGAGAGTGGACATGGACAGAGTCAGGGTGGCAGTCAATGGCTACGGCGTAATCGGCAAGCGCGTCGCCGACGCGGTTCGCCTGCAGGACGACATGACACTTGCCGGCGTCGCCGACATCGTGGACGACTATCGGCTGCAGGTCGCCTCACGGGCTGGGCTGCCCGTGTACGCGGCAACGCCCCAAGCCGAGGCGCCGATGCGCGCGGCCGGCATCGCTGTAGCAGGCGGCATCGCCGAACTCCTCACACAAGCCGATGTCGTCGTCGACTGCACGCCCAAGAAGGTGGCCGCAGCCAACAAGGGGGTCTACGAGACGGCAGGCGTCAAGGCCATCTTTCACGGCGGCGAATCCCACTCGTTGACCGGACATTCGTTTGTCGCGCAGGCGAACTATGCGTCGGCCTTGGGTCGCGCATCGACGCGCGTCGTGTCCTGCAACACCACATCCATCGTGCGCACGCTCGGCGCGCTCAAGGCGGCCGGTCTGCTCAGGCGTGCGCGAGGCACGTTGATCCGGCGCGCTTCCGATCCGTGGGAGGCGCATGCCGACGGTATCGTCAACACGGTGGTTCCCGAAAAGAACATTCCCAGCCATCAGGGTCCGGACGCCCGCACCGTCATACCCGACCTCGACGTCGTGACGATCGCCGTGAAGGCCGCTCATAACTCCAGCCACCTGCACACCTGGTGGGTCGAGTTGACACGACCAGCGACGCGCGAGGAGGTGCTTGCCGCATTCCGTACAGCGCCGCGGATCGCGTTCGTGCGGTCGGCGGACGGCATCGTCGCGCTGAACAGCACGGTCGAACTGATGGCCGATCTTGGCCGCCCCCGGGCGGATATGTGGGAGGTGGCGCTGTGGGAGGACGTACTGGCCGTGGACGGCGACCAGGCGTACTACACCTACCAGGTCTTCAACCAGGCGATCGTGATCCCGGAAACGATCGACGCGATCCGGGCACTTACCGGGATCGAGTCGGATGCGGCGCGGTCCATCGCGAGGACCGACGCCTCTCTGGGACTGCGTCGCGACTTCCTTCGCTGACGGTGCACGTCGTCAACGGTTGGTCAGATTCCCCAACTGAAATTTTGTCGGCAGCGCCGCCCGAGCCCGGTGGGTGTTCGCTCGGGCTGTCACCTGAAGTACCACTGAATCTGCACCTGGAACGCGTCGGGAGAGGTCGCGAACTCGCTACCCGCGCCTCCGGTAAAGCGCTGCACGCCGAAGATCAGATCCGCGTCCGGCGCGACGGACCACACGATGCGGCTGTCGACCGCGCGGCTGCGATCGTCGACGTTAAGAACCGCGTAGGTGATCCACTTCAGCAGCGGTGTGAACTCGTAAGACGCGTACAGCCCCGCGTAGCGTGTCGCCAGGTTCGTGACCCGCTCTGAGCGCAACCCGACGAAATCGTACCCAGCCCGATCCCGCGACCCGGCGCCGTTGTAGAACAGCTCGGCGCTCACCGTGAGGCCATTTGCGAAGGCATAGTCCGCGCCCGCCATCCATCGGTTGAATCGGGGGCCCCACCCGGGTCCACCCGCGCCGCTTCGGCGCGGATACCGGCGTCGCCGATCTGGCTGGCGACGTCAGCGCCGACAATGTCCAAGCCTCGAAGCCGGCCGGCGAGCAGCGACACGTCGACCCCGGCCGCATTGCCGTGCCACTGCACGGCACGGCTGGGCGAGCCGCGATCGGGCGCGGGGGCAAATACGAGCGAAGCGCGCGACAGCGGCCCGAGCTTGGCCTCGAGCAACGCGGCGTCAACGCCGACGCGCTCCTCCCGCTCGAGCGCCAGCGGGCTGATCGGGTTCAGGATGTCAAGCGGGCTCCAGAAGCGCCCGGTCCCCCAGGCGATGCGCTGGCGGCCGAGTTTGAGATCGACATCACCGCGCGTCAGCGTCAGCGCCGCCCGATAGAGGCGATGACGGCCGTAAACGTCGCCACGCTCAAGGTAGTTGGCATCGGCCCGCCAGTACTGCGGCGGCGGGCGGTCCTTGACCACACGAAACTCGCCAGTGTTCAGGTAGCTGCCGAGCAGCAACTCGTTGTCGTATTGCAGGTCGAGTGCAAGTCCCGGCGCGAGGTCGCCCTTCGCCTCGACGCGCAGTCGGTTCAGACTGAGCGCGTAGTCCTCACCCGTCGATGCCCGCGAACTCAGGAACAGGCTCTTCAGGCTTCCCGACAATTGCAGCGGCTGAGCCCGAGCCAGCGAAGAGGCGGCACTGAGCACCAGCGCCGTCACCAATAGTGATGTGCACCCGCCGAAGCAGCGGTGTGGTCGTGTCATCACGTGTGCCGGATGGCCGCGGTCGGCTCCAGCCGCGCCGCCTTGGCGGCAGGGTACAGCGACACGGCCACGCTGGCGAGGAACAGGCCGATGCCCGGCCCGACGAGATTGCCGGCGACGAACTGCGGATAGACGATGCCGGTCAGCCCCGGGATGGCGCTGTAGTTGCGATAGAAGCCTGAGAGGTCCAGCCCGATGCTGCCAAACAGTGCGACCACAGAGGCACCGACAGCGTAGCCGATGACCGACGCGACGAGCATCAGCACGACTGTCTCGTAGACCACCATTCGCACGACCGCGTCGGGCGGCGTTCCGAGCGCCATCATCACGCCGAACTCGCGAGTGCGCTCGGCCACCGCCATGAAAACGGTGTTCATCACCGCCAGCGCGACGACGAGGAAGAAGACGGCCACGATGACGGTGCGGATGGCACGCACCAAACCGAGCATGTCCGCCACCCGCGGCAGCAGGCGCGGCCAGGGCGACGCCACCAAGCCCTCCTTGTCCAGGAGTGGCGTCAGCCGCGCCGCAACGCCATCGACCTCGACGCGGTCCGCCAGACGCAGGTTGATCGACGAAACACGCTGGCCGAGGCCGAGCATGCGCTGCGACGCCGGCAACGTGACGAAGACCATCGCCCCGTCGAAAGCGCTGCTCTCGGTGGCGAAGATGCCCCGCACCCGGAACGCCGCGGTGCCCAGCTCGCCCGCCACGCCGGGCGCCATCACCACCAGCTTCTCGCCCAGCCGGATGCCGAGCTTCTCAGCCAACCGTCGCCCTATCACGATGTCGCGGTCGGCACCGGCTTCCAACGCCGCGCCTTCGACGAAGGTCCGGTGCAGGATCGTGATCCCGCGTTCGAGCGCTGGGTCGATGCCGTACAGCACGACGCCCACCGACTTCGTGGCGCTGCTCACCAGGCTTGTGCCTGGACGCGGGGCGCGGCGGCCGCGATGCCGGGCTGGCCACGCACGGCGGCGAGTGCCGCGCTGGCATCGAAGGCCAGTTCCGGCGCGAGGTCGCGCCGCAGTCCTTCGCGCTCGATCTGGAGGTGCCCGGTGACGTAGCGCGTCGAGTTGTCGACAAGCTGCTCGCCGAAACCGTCGAAGAAGCCATAGAGAAACACGTAGGCCACGATCGCGAATGCCGCGCCGAACACCGTGATCGCGCTGCGCTTGCGGTTGCGAAGCAGGTTGCGCGTCGCGATCAGTGCGAAGACCGGCAGCGGCGCGGATGTCTCGCGGCGCGCCCCGCGCCGGCCTCCAGGACCCTTCTCGCCGATGCCACGAATCGCGGCGACCGGCTCGAGCGTCGCCGCCCGGAACGCCGGGTACAGCGCCATCGCCAGCGCGATCAGCAACACCAGGAGCGAGATCGCCAGACTGCGCTCGGCACGCACGACCGGGTAGATCACGTCGGCCAGCCCCGGCATCGCCCGCAGACCGGCTTCGAAAGCGCCGAGGTCGATGCCGACGCGGCCGAATGTCGCCGTGGCGCCGACGCCGATGGCGTTGCCCAGCAGGAGCCCGGCCGCGCCAAGCAGCGCGGCCTCAGCGACGACGAGCCGGAACAGCATCGACTGGCTGGTGCCCAGCGCGAGCATGATGCCGAACTCGCGGGTGCGCTCGAGGACTGCCATCAGCACGGGGTTGGCCACGCCGGCGGCGACCATCACGAAGAAGATCGTCAGCACCACGAAGCCCATCACCTCGTGGAAGCGGATGCTGATCGCCACCATCGGCAGCAACACCGGCCAGCCCACCACCTCGTGGTCGCCGCCGACGCGTGCGGCGATCGTCGATGCGGCGGCGGCCAAGTCGCCGCGATCGCGCAATCGCACGGCCACCGCGGTGACGGCCTCGGGCGTGGCCAGAAAGTCGCGCATCGCCGCCATCGGCATCACCGCGACGTAGCCATCCAGGTCGTCGATCTTGGTGCGGAACACGCCACGCACCGGCACGCTCGCACTCGCCACCGAGCCGTCGTAGGCCTGCCCCACCAGCACCAGTTCGTCACCGGCCCGCACGGCCAGCGCCTCGGCCATGCCCTCGCCGATCAGCACCCCGTTGTCGTCGGCGCCGCTGAAGCCGCGGCCGTCGACCACGGCCTTGAACAGGTCCGTGACCTCCGCCTCCTGCGCCGGGTCGACACCGAAGGCCAGGATGCCGCGTGAGCGGTCGGCACGGCTGGCCAGCACGGTGGTCTCCAGGCGGGCGGCCGCGGCGGCGACCGCTGGATCCGCACGCACCGATTCGAGCACGCGCGCGCCAGCCTCGATCGCGCGGTCCAGGCTGGGGTCGTCGTGGTAGCCCTTCAAGTGGACCTGTACGTCGGCCGCGAAGTAGCGCGTGGTGTTGTTGATCATCTGCCGGTTCATGCCGTCGATGAACCCCCACAGGAAGGTCAACGCCGCCAGGCCGACCGCGATCGACAGCACCGTGATGACGGAGCGGCGGCGGTTGCGCATCACGTTGCGCGCCGCCAGCGTCCAGATCATCAAGCCGGCCTCCGCTCGTCGGCCTCGATGCGGCCGTCGCGCAGCCGGATCACGCGGCGTGCCCGCTCGACCACCATCGGGTCGTGCGTCGAGAAGACGAAGGTCGTGCCCTCCTCCTCGTTGAGTCGTCGCATCAGGTCCATCAGTGTCGAACCCGACTGCGAGTCGAGATTGGCGGTCGGCTCGTCGGGCAACACGATCACCGGCCGCGCCGCGATCGCCCGGGCCACCGCGACACGCTGCTGCTGGCCGCCCGACAGTTCGTTCGGCCGGCGGTGCTCCATGCCCTCGAGCCCGAGCGCGTGCAGCAGGCGCAAAGCCTCGGCGCGGCGCCGCTGCGCATCGACGCCCTGCAGCAGCATCACGTACTCGACATTCTCAAGCGCGGAGAGCACCGGCACGAGGTTGTATTCCTGGAACACGAAACCGATGTGGCGCAGGCGCACCTCCGCGAGCGCCTTGCGGCCCAGCGAGGTGATCTCCTGGTCGCCGACCCAGATGCGGCCGCTGGTGGGACGGTCGAGCCCGCCAATGAGGTTCAGCAGCGTCGTCTTGCCGGAACCGGAGGGACCGACCAGGGCGACGAAGTCGCCCTGCAAGATCTCGAGGCTGGTCTCGTGCAGCGCCGGCACCGGGATGCTGTCGCGCTGGTAGACCTTCGTCGCCTTGTCGGCGCGGACGATGGCCGAGGGCAACGCCATGGTCGTCACTCTGCCGTCATCACGGTGCGTGGATCACCCTGCCCGCGCACCGCGGCCAGTTCGTCGGCGCCGAGCACGCCCGCCGCATCGATACCCAGCGCCTCGGCCGCCTCGGCCACTGCGTGTGCCCAGGTGCAGCGGTTCGCGAACAGCATGCCGGCGACATCCAGCGTGCCGCCCCGTGCGATGTAACCCAGCGCACGCGTCCGCCGCGGCCCGGTGTCGATGCGGCGCAGCACGCCCAGGGTCGGCTCGGGCCGCATGTGCGAGAGGATGACGCGCGCGGTGGCCGCGGGTGGGAACAGGGCCTCAAGGACCGCATCGTTCGCGACGAAGGTGCCCTCGCGCTCGTCGCGCGGCAGCCGGAACCGGCCGGGCTCGACAACGCAGGTCACCGCCGTTCGGCGACCGGCCGCGTCCAGCCGATCGGCCGCCAGCAGCGCCTGCTGCAACTGGTAAGCGCCGATGGCGATCAGCAGCAGATCGGGCGCTTCGCAGGCCTTCACCACGCAGGCGCCTTGCTCAACCAATTGCTGCGCCTGCTCGCCGCTCAGCCGGCCCGTCATCGGCCGCTTCGGCACCACCAGGGTCCAGAACTCGCCGTGGCTGCGGTAGGCGGCACGCAGCGCGGCCACCGCGCTGTTCGCATCGACCGGGAACAGCACGCGCGCGGTGTCGGACATCTCGCCCAACAGCGCCTCGGCCAGCGTCGGGTCCTGGTGCGATTGCTCGTTCTTGCCGTTCTCCCAGGTGTGCGAGGTCGCAACCGTGACCACCGACAGCCAGCCCGGCGGGTTGCCGGCCTCGGCCTGGTGCCGTGCGAACAGGATCTCCTGGCGCATCGCGCCGAGCATCTTGACGGCAAAGGCCTCGTAGGACACCACGAGATTGATGCCGCCCTTGTTTCCGAGCGCCGCGCTGACCACCGCCTCCTCGTTGAGAGCGGTGATCACCGCGCCGTCCACCGCCTCCGCGAGGCCCGGCTCCGGTGCGAAGACGCGGTGCTTCAGCAGGTCGAGCGTCTGACCCATCCGGTTGCTGCGCAATTCGTCGGGATTGCCGACCCGCGGCCGCAGTTGCGGGTTCGCCTGGACGATGGCGGCAAAGGCGGCGTCCAGCGCACCCATCGGCGACACCGTGCCGGTGCCGATGGCATGCCACTGCGCGGCCGGCATTGCAGGTGCATCGACCCGCCGATGGGCCAGCGGGTGATCGCGCTCGAGGGGACGTTGCTGTTCGCGATGGCGGCACAGCACGGCCAGCGCCTCGTCGAGTTCGCCGGCCGGCACGAACAGCGCACGCGCGCCCTCGTTGAATTGCTGCCGCGCGAGCGGATCGACGCGAGGGTTTCCGGCCAGCGGCAGGTTGTGCGCGGCATTGGTCCCTGCACCGGGGAACCCGAACCCTTTCGGCGCCTCTGCAACGGTGTAGTGCAGCGGCACCGGGTACGGGATGCTCCCGGCCGCCACGGCTGCCGCACAGGCGGCGAGCCGCTCTTCCATGGCATGCACGGCCCACGCGAACGCAGCCGGATCCGTGCCGTCGATCTCCATCGGATCGAACCCGTTCAGGCGCAGGTGCTGGCGAAACCACTCTTGTCCGCCCTGCTGCTGCATCGTGCTGCGCTGCTCGATGCGGCGGCCATTGAGGATCATGAACGGCGCCACGAAGCCGCAGTCCTCGGCGCGCCACCAGCGCGGCGCCCAGTCGCTGCCGCGCTGCTCCTCGAAGGCGCCGTCGCTGAGGAACACCACCAGCCGTTCGCCGGGCAGCGGCATGTGCACGTACTGCAGCTCGGCGAAACCGAGATAGCCACCCTCGGAAAGTCCCCCCGCCGTGTTCGGGCCGACGTGGCTGCCCAGCGGCGACGCCGGCCGCCCGCCCGCGTCGATCGCGTAGCTGTAGAAGTCGCGCGCAAAGCGTGTCAGCCCGTCTTCGCTGCGGTCGTAGCGCTCCGCGTGCCGGGGTGTCAGGTTGCCCACCAGCAGGTTGACTGAATCGATGCCGGCCACGCAATGCCCTTGGCCCATCAGCCAGCCGCGCGTCAGGCCCGTCAGTGCGTTGGCGGCGAGATAGCCGACGTAGGCCGGCACGATGTTCAGCGAGCCGCCAGTGTGCCCCTCGGGCGTTCGCTTGAAGTCCTCGCTCGCCATCTCGCGTCCATCGGGATGGACACGGTCGGCATAGGTCATGTGCACGCTCAGCCACATGCCGGCCGCGGCGAGACGGTCCGCCGCCCACAGCATGCGGTAGACGCTCGCCGTGTCGGCCGCCTTGCCGCCGGCAACGAGCACCTGCGCGAGCTCGTGCACGCGCAGTTGAGTCTGATCGTTGTGCACAATGGGGCCGTAGCCTCGCGCCCAGCGAGCAAAGTTGGCATCGGAGTCGCGGAACAGCCGCACGCGCTCGGCTACCCAGGGAAGGTGGTGGTTCATCGTCGGGTCCAGGTTGCGCGGAAAGTCGCGCTGGGGTCGGGGCTCATCGCTTTTGCAGGTTGCGCTGGCTGAAGATCTCGTCGTCCACCGGCCGGTCGAACACGGCGTCCTTCAGCACGACCGTGGTCGAGTTGCCGGGCTTGGCGTCGGGCCGCATGTCCCAGCGCGTCGGCAGGGTCCGGCCACCGACCTTGCGCACGTCCGAGAAGGTCAGCACGCGCACGCGCTCGCCGCGCTCGCTGAAGAACTCCTGCTTGAGCGGCATCGTGTCGGCGCGCCGCACCCAGTAGACGATGCGGCCCCAGACCACGGCCGAGTCGGGCTTCGGCACCGCCTCGATCTGTACGACAGTCTCACCATCGAGCGGCACCGTGCCGATCACCTTGTGGGTGTAATCCTCGAGGATGCTGCTTTCCTTGACCAGATCGTCGTTGGTGAAGTCCGAGCCCATCCACGGCTGCAACATCATCGACGGCGGGATCTTGACGATGCGCTCCACGTTGGCAGGTAGTTCCACATCTCGGTGCCGATGCGCAGCGAGCCGATGCCGGCCTCCTTGGCGGGCGAGACGATGCGAACGAAAGACCGCCGGGGCCGGTCCATCCAAAGCCGCAGGCCCAGCGTGCGCTGCCAGCGCGGCGTGGCGATCGTCATCTCGTAATCGCCCTGCACGGTGTTGCCCCACAGCAGCTTCTCGACCTTGTCGAGGATTTCGCGCCCCTCGGACGGTTGGGCCCGGACGCCCGACACGGCGAGCGGGACCGCAGCGGCGATCAGTCGGAGCAGCCTTCGACGTGCCCTCACGACGCACCTTCCGCCGGTGACTGCGCCACGGCAGCCACGCGGAGCTGGGCCGGAGCGGCACTCGATGCCATCAGCCCGTCCAGCATCGCCCGGTCAACAACCTCCTTTTCCAGCAAGAGGCTGGCCAGCGACTCCAGCGCCGCCCGATGCGTGCTCAGCGTCCGAGAAACGCGTTCGCGCGCCTCGTCCAGCAGTCGGCGCACCTCGCCATCGATCGCTTCGGCCGTGCGTTCGCTGTAGGTCCGCGGCTCGGGCAGCGTCGGACCGTTCAAGTACAAGGGTGCGGGGCGTGCGTCGTAGGTCGCCAAACCCAGTGCGTCGCTCATTCCATAGTGCGTGACCATGTGGCGCGCCAGGTCGGTGGCACGCTGCAGGTCGTTCTCCGCGCCGGTCGACACATCGTCGAATACCAGCTGCTCCGCAACCCTGCCGCCGAGAAGCACGTCAAGCCGATCGAGCAGTTCGCTGCGTCGCATCAGATAGCGGTCCTCCGTCGGCGATTGCTGGGTGTAGCCGAGCGCCGCGATGCCCCGCGGGATGATCGACACCTTGGTCACCCGGTCCGAGTTCTTGCGGTGCTCGGCCACCAGCGCATGGCCCGCCTCGTGGTAGGCGACGAACTTGCGCTCGGTCGGGTTCATGACCCGGTTCTTCTTCTCGAGGCCGGCAACGATGCGGTCCAGCGCCTCCTCGAAGTCCTGCATGTCGACCGCGTCCTTGCCGCTCTTGGCCGCACGCAGCGTGGCCTCGTTGACCAGGTTGGCGAGGTCGGCACCCGCGAAGCCGGGCGTGCGCGCCGCGAGTGCGGCGAGGTCGACAGTCGGCGCCAGCTTGACGTTCTTGACGTGCACCTGAAGGATTTGGCGCCGCCCGTTCAGGTCCGGACGGTCCACCGCGATGTGCCGATCGAAGCGCCCTGGCCGCAAGAGCGCGGGATCGAGAACCTCGGGGCGGTTCGTGGCGGCCAGGATGATGACGCCGCGGTTCGTGTCGAACCCGTCCATCTCAGCAAGCAGTTGATTCAGCGTCTGCTCGTGTTCCTCGTGGCCACCCGACAAGCCACCGACGCCACGCGCCTTGCCCAGCGCGTCGATCTCGTCGATGAAGACGATGCAGGGCGCCTTGGCCGCGGCCTGCTCGAACAGGTCGCGCACCCGCGCCGCGCCGACACCGACGAACATCTCGACGAACTCGGAGCCGCTGAGCGAAAGGAACGGCACGCCGGCCTCGCCCGCCACCGCCTTCGCAAGCAGGGTCTTGCCCGTGCCCGGTGCGCCAACGATCAGCACCCCCTTGGGGATCTTGCCGCCCAGACGCTTGTAGCGGTCCGGGTTCTTGAGGAACTCGACCACCTCCATCAGTTCCTCGCGCGCCTCGTCGATGCCCGCGACGTCCTTGAAGGTGACCCCGGTTTCGGTCTGCATGTAGACCTTGGCCTTGCTCTTGCCGATCTCCAGCATGCCGCCATGCCCCATGCCACCGCCCATGCGCTTCATCAGGAACCACCAGATGCCGAAGAACACCAGCGCCGGCGCGACCCAGGAAATCAGCGCGCCGAGCCACTTGCTCTCGCGCACGCTTCCGTAGCGCACCTTGGCGGCATCTAGCTGGGCCACGAGCCCCGGGTCGTTGACCAGCACCGTCGCGAAGCCGTGCTCGCCACCAGCGCGCTGGAGCGCCTCGAGCTTGTCCTTCGGCAGGATCTGCTCGAGTCCCTCGGCCTTCAGCTTTCCAGTGGCGATGCCGTCGGCGATGACCACGTCATCAAGCTTGCCGGCCACGAGCGCCTGCTTGAACTCGCTATAGGTGAGTGTCTGCGTGTGACGTGTCGCGAAGAACTCCTGCACGAGGATCATGCCCACCAGCGCGGCGAGCACGTACCACAACGAGAACGTCTGTTTCTGGTCCATCAACCTTGCTCCTCCAGAGTTTCGATCTACGCTCCAGGACGCCGTCGCGAATGCCGTTCATCGAGTACCACCTGAATGGCGCCCCAAAGGATCAGCGCCGGGCACACGAGCAGCACTGCGGCCGACAGCGCACTCCACCACGACCACCCGAACGACCACAGGACGCACGCTGCAAGCAGCACCGCCGCCGCTGGGCACAACCACATCCAGCGGTTGGCGAACTCGGGCCACTTCACGAATCTCATCGTGACCTCCGTCGTCATTGAAGGCGCGCCCGCTTCAGCAGCGCCGAGTTGACGATCACCGACAGCGAGGACAGTGCCATCGCCGCGGCGGCAATGATCGGGTTGAGCAACCCGAAGGCCGCGATCGGCACACCGACCGTGTTGTAGACGAAGGCCCAGAACAGATTGCGCTTGATCGTGCGCATCGTAGCCCGCGACAGCCGGATGCCGGTGACCACGTCGCGCACGTCGCTGCGCACGAGGATGATGCCGCCGGTCTCCTTGGCGACGTCCGAGCCCGACCCGATCGCGATGCCGATGTCCGCGGTCGCCAGCGCCGGGGCGTCGTTGACGCCGTCGCCAACCATCGCGACGACCTTGCCGGCCTGCTGCAGTTCCTTTATCACGCGCGCCTTGTCCGAGGGCAGCACGTCGGCGATCACGCGGTCGATCTCCAGCGCGCGGCCGATCGCCGCGGCCGTACGCGCGTTGTCGCCCGTCAGCATCACCACCTCGACGCCTTCGGCGCGCAGCGAGCGCACGGCCTCGCGCGCCTCGGGCTTGATCGTGTCGGCAACCGCGATCACGGCGGCGAGTTCGCCGTCGCAGGCGAGCAGCATCGCCGTCTTGCCGTCCGCCTGGAAGCGCTCCATGTCCGGGCCAACCGTCGCGACGTCGACGCCGGCCCCCTCCATGAGCCGCCGGTTGCCGAACAGCACCTTGCGCCCGTCGACCTGCCCGCGGACGCCATGCCCCGGTACCGCCTCGAACCCCTTCACCGCGCAGGGCGCGATGCCGCGCTCCCGGGCGCCGCGCAGGATGGCCTCGGCCAGCGGATGCTCGGATCCGGCCTCCAGACTGGCGGCCAGGCGCAGTGCCTCGTCGTGGTCGCAGTGCCCACAGGGCTTCAGATCGGTCAGGGCCGGCTCGCCGCGGGTCAGCGTCCCGGTCTTGTCGAAGACGACGGTGGTGAGCCGCTCGGCCTTTTCGAGGATCTCCCCGCCCCGGATCAGGATGCCGGCCTGCGCGCCACGCCCCACGCCCACCATCAGCGCCGCCGGGGTGGCGATGCCGAGCGCACAGGGGCAGGCGATGATCAGCACCGCGATGAAGGCGAGCAGGCCCTGCGGGAAGTTGCCAGCGAGCCACCATAGCGCGAACGACAGGATCGCCGTGCCCACCACCGCCGGCACGAAGTAGCGTGTCACCTGGTCGGCGATGCGCTGGATCGGCGCGCTGCTGGTCTGCGCGTCCTCGACCATCTTGACGATCTGCGCCAGCGCCGTCTCGGCGCCGATGCGCGAGGCCTGGAAGCGGAAGCTCCCCGTACGGTTCAGCGTGCCGCCGATCACCGCTGCGCCAGGCTGCTTGTCGACCGGCATCGACTCGCCGGTTAGCATCGATTCGTCGACCGCCGACGAGCCTTCGAGCACCACGCCGTCGGTCGCGATGCGCTCACCCGGGCGCACGACCAGCGTCTCGCCCACCATAACCTGCTCGGCCGGAATCTCGACCTCCTCGCCCCCGCGCAGCACGTGGGCGGTCGCGGGCTTGAGGTCGAGCAGCTTGCGCACCGCCGCGGAGGAATGCTTCTTGATGATCTCCTCCATGTACTTGCCCAGCAGCACGAAGGCGATGATCACCGCCGAGACCTCGAAATAGACGTCGCGTTCCTCCACCTTCACCGGCAGCACCGACGGGAAGAACAGTACGGCGACGCTGTAGAAGTAGGCGACCGAAGTGCCGAGGGCGATCAGCAGGTCCATGTTGATGGAGCGGTTGCGCAGCGCATTGAAGGCGCCGACGTAGAAGCTCCAGCCACCGATGAACTGCACCGGCGTGACGAGCAGGAACAGCCACACGCCCCAGGTGAACCAGGGCAGCGCGGGAATCGGTACCCAGGTCAGCAGCGTTGCGCCGGTGGCCAGTGCGATGAAGGCGCCGGCGCGCATGATCGCCAGCGCCAGCACGCCGGTCAGCGCGATGGTGACGCGCGTGCGCATCGACTTCAGTTCGGCTTCCGGCGACTCGAAGGTGCGTTGGCAGCCGGCGCTGCAGAAGTAGTAGCTGCGCCCGGCACGGTCGGTGCGCAGCGCCGTCGCCTTGTCGACCACCATGCCGCACACCGGTCCTTTGCCTGGCCCGACTCGGCGCGCCGCAGCACGCTCTGCAGCGGCCGGCCCGCCGCGTGCATGTCCGCACCGAGTGGCGGTGTGGGGGTGGCAGGCACCGAATCCGAACTGCCTGCGGTCACGCCGGCGTATCGCGCCGGATCGCGCTGGAACTCGCCAAGGCAGTGCGCCGAGCAGAACAGGTAGATTCGCCCCGCATGCTCGGCACGGCCTGCCGCGCGGGCGGGATCCACGGTCATGCCGCAGACCGGGTCGACGGACGCGGCGGCAGTGGGTTCGACGTGAAGCGCTGCCTGGGTCATGTCCTACTCCTGTTCAATGCGTGAAAGGGGTGTGCGGCTGGCGTCATGGCGTGCGGCGCGCGGCGCCCTCCCATGCCGCCGCGCCGGCCGCAGAGCCGTCAACCCGCCCGCGATGAGGAATGGCAGCGGCGGCGCCAGCGCGAACAGGCTGCCCGTGGCTGCGGCGCCGACCGCCTGCCCGAGGTTGGCCG
>NZ_AZSN01000078.1:0-18067 GCF_000576225.1 Methylibium sp. T29-B
CTCCCCTTCGGCCGACGACAACATGACCTCCTCATCCCTGCGATCGCTGCACGCAGTCGCCGTGCTGGTGACGCTGACGGCGGCCCTCGCCGGCGTTCGACCCGTCCAGGCGACGGAAGACGACGGCAACGCCGCCGCGCCCGACTACCTCAACGGCTGCGGCATCTGGCCGCACACGCGCTGCCCCGGCGTCGACCTGCGCGGCGCCGATCTGTCGGCCCGCAATCTGGCCGGTGCCGACCTGCGTGGCGCCAATCTGGCCGGCGCGGACCTGCGCGTCGCCAACCTGGCCGGTGCCAATCTCGACGGCGCGAATCTGGCCGGGGCGAAGCTCGGCAAGATCAATGCGCCCACCGCCACCTTCCGCGGCGCGAATCTGGCCGGCGCCGACCTGGAGTTCGCGCGCGTGATGCGCTGCGACTTCAGCGATGCCGACTTCACCGGCGCGAATCTGGAGATGGTCCGCGCCGCCTTCTCCTGGTTCGTGCGCGCGAAGATCGTCGACGCCAACCTGCAGGAGGGCAAGTTCAGCACCGTGAACTTCACCGGCGCGACGATGAAGGGCAACGTGCTGCGCTTCGCCATCTTCCCGGACTCGACCTTCGATCAATGCACCGGTTGCCCCACGGACTGGTAGGCCATGCACTCACCCATCACGAGCATTCCCCGCGGCGTCGCAACGGCCCTTCGCACGACAGCGCTGACCGCCGCCCTGATCGGCGCGGCCGGCGTCGCGGCGCAGCAGGGGTCGACAGAACCGATCACGACGCCGGTGACCATCGATCTCTCGGCCTTGCCGGTGCTTGGCGCGCCATGGCGCGAAGACAACCCCTATCGCGGCGACGCGCAGGTCGCCGAGATCGGGCGCGCGCTCTTCAATCAGGCCTGCGCCCGCTGCCATGGCGATGACGGCAATGCCACCCATCACGTCGGCACCGACCTGCGGCGCCTCGACAGCTACTGCTTCGCCAAGATCAAGGACCTGGCCGCCCGCCGTCACTGCCTGCGCGACAACGATCACTACTTCAAGGAATCGGTGCTGCGCGGCAAGATCCGCGTCGGCGTGACGCACATGCCGCCCTGGGAAGGCGTGCTGACGCAGGAAGCCGTGTGGTCGCTGAAGACCTTCCTGGAATCCCGCAGGCCGTGAGAACGGTACCGGTCGGCCACGAAAAACGGCACGGACGCGCGAGCGTCCGTGCCGTGCAACGCGCCCGGTCATCCCGGGCGTGGTACTCGCTCAGTTCACTTCGGCAGCTTGAACACCCACACGGTGCCGCCCTGCTCCAGGAAGTTGACCTTCTTGGCCACGTCGCCACCCCACAGCGGCACGGCGCCGCCCCAGCCGGAAACGACCGAGACGTACTGCTCGCCGTCCTGCTGCCAGGTGACCGGCGGCGCCACGACTCCCGAACCGGTCTGGAATTCCCAGACGACCTTGCCGGTCTTCGCGTCGGCGGCCTTCAGGAAGCCTTCCGGCGTGCCCCAGAACACCAGGTTGCCGGCCGTCGTCAGCACACCGCCCCACAGCGGCGCGTTGTTCTTCACTTCCCAGACGGTCTTGCCGGTCTTCGGGTCGATCGCACGCATCGCGCCGATGTACTCGTCGTTGATCGTCTTGATCGTGAAGCCGGCGCCCAGGTAGGCCGCGCCCTTCTTGTAGGTCACGGGCTCGTTCCAGATCTCCATGCCCCACTCGTTCGACGGCACGTAGAACAGCTTGGTGTCCGGCGAGTAAGCCATCGGCATCTGGTTCTTGCCGCCAAGGAAGGACGGCGCCGCGAACACCGAGTTGCCCTTCTTGCCGTCGGCACCCGCGGTCGGGTCGCCCGGACGGTTCTCCGGCACGTAGTTGGGACGGCCGGTCTTCAGATCGATGCCGGTGGCCCAGGTGATCTTCTTGACGAAGGGGAAAGCGTTCTCGAGCTTGCCGTTGGCGGCGTCGATCACGTAGAAGAAGCCGTTGCGGTCGGCCTTGCCGCCGACGCGCTTGCCGTCCATGTCGAAGGTGACGAACTCGTTCACGCCGTCGAAGTCCCAGCCGTCGTGCGGCGTGGTCTGATAGTGCCACTTGATCTGGCCGGTCTTGACGTCGATCGCGACCGTCGCGCACGAGAACAGGTTGTCGCCGGGACGCAGGTGGCTGTTCCACGGGCCGGGGTTGCCGGTGCCGAAGTAGGCCAGGCCGGTCTTGGCGTCGTAGGTGCCGCCCAGCCAGGTGGCCGCGCCGCCCGACTTCCACATGTCGCCCGGCCAGGTCTTGCCCGTCGTGCCCGAGATGCCGATCTCGGTCTTGTTGCCGTCCTTGTCGAACTTGTAGCCCATGTGACCTTCGACGGTCGGGCGGATCCAGACCATCTTGCCGGTCTTGGGATCGCGCGCCTCGACGCGTCCGACGATGCCGAATTCGCCGCCGGACACACCGGTCAGCAGCAGGCCACCGGCGATCAGCGGGGCGGCGGTGTAGCTGTAGCCGGCCGCGTAGTCGTCGATCTTCTCCTTCCAGACCACGTCGCCGGTCTTCTGGTCGAGCGCGACGAGCTGGGCGTCGAGCGTGCCGAAGATGACCAGGTTGTCGTACAGCGCGGCACCGCGGTTGATCACATCGCAGCAGGGCATGATGCCTTCGGGCAGGCGGTGCTCATACTTCCAGAGCTTGGTGCCGGTCTTGACGTCCAGCGCGTAGATCCGCGAGTAAGACGCCGTGACGAACATCTTGCCGTCATGAATCAGCGGCTGCGATTGCTGCCCGCGCTGCTTTTCGCCGCCGAACGAGAAGGCCCAGGCCGGCACCAGCT
Source organism: Methylibium sp. T29-B (assembly GCF_000576225.1). NCBI lineage: Bacteria > Pseudomonadati > Pseudomonadota > Betaproteobacteria > Burkholderiales > Sphaerotilaceae > Methylibium > Methylibium sp. T29-B. The sequence continues at coordinate 2,799 of NZ_AZSN01000078.1, forward strand.
TCTGCACGGTCGAGGTGTTGACCTGCTTGAGCGGGGAATAGCGCTGCCCCTGCGAGCCGATGCCCCAGCTCAGAACGTCGTTCGGGGTCTTGGCATCGTTGTCGATCATCGCGTCGGTGACGCCGGCGGCCTGGGCGCCAACACTGGCGCAGGCGGCAGCCACCAACAAAGAAAGCAGGTGCAGACGCATAGTTTTGTCTCCTCGGGGGGTGAGACGCGTGCGACACGACATGGCCGCTAAAGCGCGTTCTGACTCCCAGAGGGCAAGGCCCGTGCCACGGACCGATCGGGAGAATTTCCGGGTTTGACTGCGGGTTTCACCGCAATCCGGTGTCCGGGCTGTCTCCGCGTGGAGCACCGCCTGCTTCAGCGCGCCTGGAGCGATTTGAGTTCGTAGGCAGGGTAAAGGTGTACCACGTTGCGCGGGTATTCGGTCGCGAACGCCGCCCAGTTGCGGAACTCGGCCGGCACCGGCTGTGCCAGCACCTCGGTCATCTCCGAGCCTCTCTGTGCCGCCGCGCCGAAGCTGCCGTCCAGCCAGCGCAGGTAGCGCCGGGTCTGCTCGATCCCGCGAGCGTCGCCGACCACCGGCCCGTGACTGGGCACCAGGGTCTTGAACGGCTGCGCCGCCAGCGCATCCAGGCTGGCCAACCAGTCCGGCAGCCTGGCGTGGGGCGTGGTCGGCACCCGGTCGACGAACACCAGGCCGCCGGCGAACACCACACCCGAGATCCGGTCGACCAGCACCAGATCGGAGGCGGTGTGCCCCTTCAGCTCCCGCAGCTCGAAGCGCGGGTTCCCAGCGAGCAGCGGCCCCGGCACCACCGTGCGATCGGGCAGCAGCGCCTCGGTGGCCTTCATCCAGTCGCCGCAGAGGCGGTAGAGGTTGTCCTCGTAGGACTTGGCTTCGGCCCGCATGCCCTCGATCGTGGCGGAGGTCGCCAGGCGCGGCACGTCGGCGAAGGCCTGGTTGCCGAGGAAGTAGTCGGGGTGGAGATTCAGGTGCAGCACCTGCTTCACCGGCTTGCCGGTGGTGCGCCCGACCAGCGCCCGCAGCTGTTCGCCGTAGCGTTTCGATGGCCCGGTGTTGATGACGATGACACCATCATCGACGACGATGAAGCCAGTATTGATGATGTTGCAGCCGTTGGCGCGCGAAAAGTCGGCATTGGCGCCCTCCACCACATAGACGTCCGGCGCCAGCGCCCGCGCGCTGAGGCGGTAGTCCAGCGTGGTCGGATCCGCCTGCGCCACCGCCCCCATTGCTGCACCGCAAAGCAAAACGCCGAGCAAAGCCCTGCCCCAGGCCAGCAGACGCCGCGGGTTCGGCTCCGCCGGCCCGCCAGCGTCGCCCCTCGAGGGAGAGCGGCGCAGCCGCAACGGGGGTGATTCATATGATTTGCCCGTCGATGCGGTTGCCGTTGTTGTCGACCCCGGTCACACGGAACGGCCCCGGCGGTCGGCCCTGGAAGTCGAACGAGAACACGGGGTTCTCGCTGATCGGTTCGTAGGTCGACAGGCGCAACAACTCCACGCCCCCCCCGTCGGTGACGGCCATGCGGCGCAGATAGAACGCCGGAATGCCGCCCACCAGGCCGGTGTCCATCGGATGCATCACCCGCACACGCAGCCGCGCACCCGGCGCCTCGACGGCATCGCCGAAGAAGCGTCCGCTCACCTGGCCGAGCGTCTGCGACCAGCTGCCGTCCTGCCGGGTCACGCCGGCCACCGTGCAGCCGCCCCCCGACGATTCGACCCAGGTGCCACCGACATGCCAGACGCCATCGCGGGTGCGCGCCGCGGCGCGCACGGCGCTGGCCTGCTCCAGCTTGAAACGGAAGGAAATGGCGGCCCGGGTCCCGTCCAGCGGTTCGAACTCCAGCACCTTGCGGATCGGATTGCGGTCCACCAGCACGACGATCTGCTGGATGTCGGCCAGGTCCGGCGCCGAGACCGTGATGGGCACGACCATCGGGTTTTCCGCCATCGTCGGCCCCTTGACCTGCACGCGCGGGTCGAACTCGACCCGCGACTTCGCACCCAGGAACTCCTTGACCATCTCGGGCCACTGCGCCGAGCGATAAGGGTCACCACCGTACTCGTCGGTGGCCGCACGGGCCGGCAGCACGCAGGCCGCGGCGGTCGCCAGCACCAGGTGTCGGCGCTGCAACTTCGCATCTGATGGGAACATCTTTGCCTCCTGGAGCGATGCAAAGGCAAATTGCAGGCCATCCCGACCGGCGGCCTGCCGCTGAAGGTCAGGACCGCCAGATGCTGATCAAGGTCAGGATGATGTGCTTGAAGATCGTGATGTTGAAGGCCCCGAGCGCGAACACGATGGTCCAGCGCCAGGCGGCGCGCGCCACATCCATGTAGCGGTCCTCGCCGCTGCTGACGTACAGCGCGAACGTGACCGCAGCCGTACCCCCGGTCCCCATCAGCAGCACCCCGACGATCCACCAGAAGACAGTCATCGCTCGTATCTCCGTTCACACCATGCGCGCCAGGCGCTCGAGGATCAGAACCGCAAAGAAGCCCAGCGCTGCCACCACCGTCCACTTGACGATGCGCAGGCCGATGTCACGCCAGCGCGCTTGGCCGGTGCCCGCATACATCGCGAAGCACAGCACGCCGGCAACCAGCAGCAGCAACAGGATCCATCGAAACACCAGCATGGGCGGCAGTCTAAGCGGGACGGCGGCCGGACCGACCGGCGCCGCGGCTACCAGGCCGGCGGCAGTTCGGCGAAGCCGCGCGGCGCATCGGCCTCGCGCGCGAACGTGGTCATCTCGTAGGCCGTCGGATCGGCGAACAGCGCACGCAGCAGCGTGTTGTTCAGCGCGTGCCCGCCCTTGAACGAGGTGTAGCTCGCCAGCAGCGCGTGGCCGGCGATGTGCAGGTCGCCAATGGCGTCGAGCAGCTTGTGCTTCACGAACTCGTCGTCATAGCGCAGCCCGTCGGCGTTAAGCACACGGTGGTCGTCGACGACGATCGCGTTGTCCATGCTGCCGCCCAGCGTCAGGCCACGCGCGCGCATCGCGTCCACGTCCTTGGCGAAGCCGAAGGTCCGCGCTCGCGCAATGTCGCGCTGGTACTGACCCTCGCCGAACTCGAACTCCACGCGCTGGCCGGTCTGGCTCACCGCCGGGTGGTCGAACACGATCTCGAACGCGAGCTTGTAGCCGTGATAGGGCTCGAGACGGGCCCACTTGGCACCGGGCCCCTCGCCGTCGCGAACTTCCACGGTCTTCAGCACGCGGATGAAGCGCTTGGGCGCCTTCTGCAGCTCGATGCCCGCGTTCTGCAGCAGGAACACGAAGCTGGAGGCCGAACCGTCGAGGATGGGCATCTCGTCGGCCGTGATGTCCGCCAGCAGGTTGTCGATGCCCAGCCCGGCGCAGGCCGACATGAAGTGCTCGATCGTCTGCACCTTCGGGCCGCCCGGGTCGCCCCCGGGCGAAATGCTGGAGGCCATGCGCGTATCGCACACCGCGTCGAAGCGTGCCGGGATGTCCACCGGGCTCGGCAGATCGACACGCCGGAACACGATGCCCGTGTCGGGCGCCGCCGGCCGCAGCGTGAGCTCGACCCGCTGCCCGCTGTGCACGCCCACCCCGACGGCGCGCGTGATCGACTTCAGGGTGCGTTGCTGCAGCATGCTGTCATTGTAAAAAGCGCAGCCCCGACCGGCTTGCAGGGCCGCGCTATCACCTCGTTAGCAACTTTCCACCGCACGTTGCCTTCACCGAGCAGGCGCCGCGGGTCCGGCTCCGCCGGCCCGCCAGCGCCGCCCCCTCGAGGGGGAGCGCCGAAGGCGCAACGGGGGTGGTCGTCATCAATCGGCTTGCTTGCGCAGGAACGCCGGGATCTCGATCTCGTCCATGCCGTTGCTCGCCAGCGCATCCACCTTCGCCGCGGCCTGGGTGCGCCCGCTGCGCCACACGCTCGGCACCTGCATGCCGGCGTAGTCGTGCTGGGTCGGCGCGGCGGACAGCCCGCCCTGCGTGTGCAGCGGCTGGTTCAGCACCGGGATGTTGTCGGTGCCGGTCCGCTGCAGCGTGGCGTTGTGCACCACCGTCATCGGCGCCTGCACACGGCGGGCCGGCGCGAGTCCGGTGGCGATCACGGTCACGCGCAGCTGGTCGCCCAGGCTCTCGTCGTAGGCGGCGCCGAAGATCACGTGGGCGTCTTCCGCGGCGTAACGGCGGATGGTGTTCATCGCGTTCTTGCTCTCGCTCAGCTTCAGGCTGGCGCGGCTCGCCGCGATCAGCACCAGCACACCGCGCGCGCCCGACAGGTCGATGCCCTCGAGCAGCGGGCAGGCCACCGCCGAGTCGGCCGCCTTGTTGGCGCGGTCCGGTCCGGTCGCGATCGCGGTGCCCATCATCGCCTTGCCGGGCTCGCTCATCACCGTCTTCACGTCCTCGAAGTCGACGTTGATCGACGCATCGATGTGGATGATGTCGGCAATGCCGCCCACGGCATTCTTCAGCACGTCGTTGGCCTGCTTGAAGGCCTGGTCCTGCGACACGTCGTCGCCCAGCACCTCGAGCAGCTTCTCGTTGAGCACCACGATCAGCGAGTCGACGTTGGCTTCCAGCTCCTGCAGGCCGGCCTCGGCCTGCTTCATGCGCCGGCCGCCCTCGAAATCGAAGGCTTGGTCACCACGCCCACCGTCAGGATGCCCATCTCCTTGGCCACGCGCGCGATCACCGGCGCGGCGCCGGTGCCGGTGCCGCCGCCCATGCCGGCAGTCAGGAAGATCATGTTGGCGCCCGCGATCGCGTCGCGGATGCGGCCCTCGGCTTCGTCGGCCGCGGCCTTGCCGGCGGCCGGCTTGGAGCCCGCGCCCAGGCCGGTGCTGCCGAGCTGGATGAGCTGGTCGGCCTTGGAGCGGTGCAGCGCCTGCGCGTCGGTGTTCGCGCAGATGAACTCCACGCCCTGCACGCCCTCGTTGATCATGTGCTCGACAGCGTTGCCGCCGCCGCCGCCCACGCCGATCACCTTGATCTTCGTGCCGAGCTCGAATTCTTCAATCATCTCGATGGCCATGGTGGACCTCCTTCGTCTGATGCAGTTGCCGGTTGAAAACGTGGGCTGGATGACGCCCTAAAAATTCCCGATGAACCAATCCTTGACGCGGCCGAACAGGGTCTGGACCGACCCGCCTGCTGCGCTGCCTTCATGCCGCGCGTGCGCGCGAGCCTCGCCTCTTCGAGCAAGCCCATCACGGTGGCCGAGCGCGGGCTCGCCACCATGTCTGACAGTGCGCCGGCGTAGGTGGGCAGCCCCTTCCTCACCGGCTTCAGAAAGATGTCCTCGCCCAGCTCGACCATGCCGGGCATCACCGCGGTGCCGCCGGTGAGCACGATGCCGCTGGACAGCAGCTCCTCGTAGCCGCTCTCGCGGATCACCTGGTGCACCAGCGAGAAGATCTCCTCGACGCGCGGCTCGATCACGCCGGCCAGCGCCTGGCGGCTGAGCATGCGCGGGCCGCGGTCGCCGAGCCCCGGCACCTCGACCTGCTCGTTCGGATCGGCCAGCAGCTGCTTGGCCACGCCGTGCTCGACCTTGATCTCCTCGGCGTCCTTGGTCGGCGTGCGCAGCGCCATCGCGATGTCGCTGGTGATCAGGTCGCCGGCGATCGGGATCACCGCGGTGTGGCGCACCGAGCCGTCGGTGAAGATCGACACGTCGGTCGTGCCGGCGCCGATGTCGACCAGCGCGACGCCCAGGTCCTTCTCGTCGTCGGTCAGCACCGCGTGGCTGGACGCGCTGGGGTTGAGTACCAGCATGTCCACTTCCAGCCCGCAGCGGCGCACGCACTTGATGATGTTCTCGGCCGCGCTCTGCGCGCCGGTCACGATGTGCACCTTGACCTCGAGGCGGCCGCCGCTCATGCCGATCGGCTCCTTGACCTCGTGGCCGTCGATCACGAACTCCTGCGCCTCGACCAGCAGCATGCGCTGGTCGTTCGGGATGTTGATCGCCTTGGCGGTCTCGATCACGCGCGCCACGTCGACCGGCGTGACCTCCTTGTCGCGCACGATCACCATGCCGGTGGAGTTCTGGCCGCGGATGTGGCTGCCGGTGATGCCGGTGTAGACGCGCGTGATCTTGCAGTCGGCCATCATCTCGGCCTCCTTCAAGGCCTGCTGGATGGACTGGACCGTCGCGTCGATGTTCACCACCACGCCGCGCTTGAGCCCATGGGCCGGCGCGGTGCCGATGCCGGCGACGCGCAGCTCACCCTCGGGCAGCACCTCGGCCACCACCGCCATCACCTTGGCGGTGCCGATGTCGAGCCCGACGACGAGATCCTTGTATTCCTTGGCCATGTGCTTCCCGCCTTTTCCTTCTATTTCCTGCCTGCCGCCGCCGTCGGCGCCGCCGTGCCGATGCCCTTGAGCCGCAGCGCGTAGCCGTCGGCGTGGCGCAGGTCTGCATACGCCAGCGGGCGCTCGTAGCGCGCCGTCAGCTGCGGCACGGTGCCCACGAAGGCCTGCACCCGCGCCATCACCTCGTCCTCGCCGCCGCGGCCGAGCTCGACCTGCGCGCCGCTGTCCAGCTCGGCTCGCCAGGAACCGCGCGCGCTCATCGCCAGCGTCTCGATGCTCGCGCCAATGGCCTCGAACGCCGGCACCAGCCGCCGGTACATCGCGAGCATCGACGCCGAACTGCCCTCCGGCCCCTGCAGCACCGGCAGGTTCTCGTCCTCGACGTCGCCCGGGTTCGCCTCGAACACCTCCCCCTGCACGTTGACGAGCTTGTCGTCGCCGTCCTCCTGGTGCCACCATGCGGCGACGTGGTGTTCTTCGAGGCGCACGGCCAGCCGGTTCGGCCACACCCGCTGCACCGCGGCCCGCCGCACCCAGGGCACGGACTGGAAGGCCTCCTGGGCCTGCGCGAGATCGAGGCTGAAGAAGTTGCCGCTCAGCTTGGGCATCGCATTGGCACGGATCGTGGTCACGCTGTTGCGCGCCACCTCGCCCTCCACGCGAACGCCGCGCAGCGTGAACAGCGGCGCGCGCAGCGCCCAGGTCAGCAGCAGCCCGATGAAGGCCAGCAGCGCGAACGCGAACAGCACGCTGGCGCCGGTGCGCATCAGGCGCACATCGGCCGGCAGCGGCTGCGGCTTCGCGGGGAGGCGGGGTCTGCGGGCCATGAGGGGCTCAGGCGTCGAGCGCCGCTCCCTGCAGGATGTGCAGGCACAGCTGCTCGTAGCCGAGGCCTGCGGCCTTGGCCGACATCGGCACCAGCGAATGGCCGGTCATGCCCGGCGAGGTGTTCATCTCCAGCAGGAAGGGCTTGCGATCGCTGGCGCGGATCATCAGGTCGGCCCGACCCCAGCCGCGGCAGCCCAGCGCTCGGTAGGCGGCCAGCACGATGCGCTGGATCTCGGCCTCCTCGTCCGCCGGCAGGCCGCTCGGACAGAGATACTTCACCTCGTCGGTGAAGTACTTGTTCTGGTAGTCGTAGCCGGCCTCGGGCGGCACGATGCGGATCACCGGCAGCGCGCGAGCATTCGCGCCCTCGCCCAGCACCGGGCAGGTCACCTCGGCGCCGTCGATGAACTCCTCGCACAGCACGTCGGGATCGTGGCGGGCCGACAGCGCCACCGCGTCCTGCATCTGCGAATAGCCGAGCACCTTGGTGACGCCGATCGACGAGCCCTCGCGCGGCGGCTTCACGATCAACGGCAGGCCCAGGTCGTCGGGCACGCCGCGCACCCGCTCGGGCGTCTGCTCGTCAGGCGCGAGCCGCACGTAGCGTGGCGTCGGCAGCCCTTCGGCGAGCCACACGCGCTTGGTCATGATCTTGTCCATCGCGATGGCGCTCGCCATCACGCCCGAACCGGTGTACGGAATGCGCAGCAGCTCCAGCGCGCCCTGCACCGTGCCGTCCTCGCCGTGCCGACCGTGCAGCGCAATGAAGCAGCGCTGGAAGCCCTGGCGCCGCAGCTCGACCAGTTCGTGATCCTTCGGATCGAAGGCGTGGGCGTCGACGCCGGCGTCCTGCAGCGCCTTCAGCACGCCGCCGCCGGACATCAGCGAGATGTCGCGTTCGGCCGAGGTGCCGCCCATCAGCACGGCGACCTTGCCGAAGGACCGGGGATCGGGGGTGGCGCTCATGCGTGGGCTCCCAACAGTTCGACCACCTGGCCGGGCACGGCGCCGATCGAGCCCGCCCCCATGGTGATCACCACATCGCCGTCCTGCACGTTGTCGGCGATGGCCTGCGGCATCGCCGCGATCTCGTCCACGAACACCGGTTCGAGCTTGCCGCCGACCCGCAGCGCGCGCGCCAGCGCGCGCCCGTCGGCAGCCACGATCGGCGCTTCGCCGGCGGCGTAGACCTCGCCCAGCAGCACCGCGTCGGCGCCACCCATCACCTTGACGAAGTCCTCGAAACAGTCGCGCGTGCGGGTGTAGCGGTGCGGCTGGAAGGCGATCACCAGGCGGCGCCCCGGGAAGGCACCGCGCGCCGCGGCGATCACCGCGGCCATCTCCACCGGGTGGTGGCCGTAGTCGTCGATCAGCGTGAAGCGACCACCGGCCGGCGTCGGCAGCTCGCCGTAGCGCTGGAAGCGCCGGCCCACGCCGTCGAAGGCGGCCAGCGCCTTCTGCACCGGCGCATCGGGCAGCTCCAGCTCGGCCGCCACCGCGATGACCGCCAGCGCGTTGAGCACGTTGTGCCGGCCCGGCAGATTGAGCGTGATCGGCAGGTCGGGCATCACCACGCCGTTGCGGCGCTGCGCGGTGAAGCGCATCTGCCCCCCCGGCAGCGCCAGCACGTCGACCGCGCGGATCTGCGCATCCTCGCCGAAGCCGTAGCTCACCACCGGCCGCGAGATCATCGGGATGATGGAACGCACGCCGGGGTCGTCGCCGCAGATGATGGCCGCGCCGTAGAACGGCATGCGGTGGAGGAATTCGAGGAAGGCGTGCTTCAGTCGGCCGAGGTCGTGGCCGTAGGTGTCCATGTGGTCGGCGTCGATGTTGGTCACGACGCTCAGCACCGGCAGCAGGTTCAGGAACGAGGCGTCCGACTCGTCCGCCTCGACCACGATGTAGTCGCCGGCGCCGAGCCGCGAGTTCGCGCCGGCGCTGTTGAGCCGACCGCCGATCACGAAGGTCGGGTCCAGCCCGGCTTCGGCCAGCACGCTGGCGACCAGCGAGGTGGTGGTGGTCTTGCCGTGCGTGCCGGCGATCGCGATGCCCTGCTTCAGGCGCATCAGCTCGGCCAGCATCACCGCGCGCGGCACCACCGGCACGCGCCGGGACCGCGCCGCGATCACCTCGGGGTTGTCTCCCTTCACCGCGGTGGACGTGACCACCGCCTCGGCGCCGGCGATGTGCGCAGCGTCGTGGCCGATCGCCACGCGGATGCCCAGCGAGGCCAGCCGCCGCGTCGTCGCGCCGTCGCTCTGGTCGGAGCCCGACACCCGGTAGCCCAGGTTGTGCAGGATCTCGGCGATGCCGCTCATGCCGGCGCCGCCGATGCCGACGAAGTGGATGTGCTTGACTGCGTGCTTCATGACAGCCCCTCGTCCGACGCGTACGTCGGCCGATCCCCGCGGGGATACGGGCCGGCTTGGGGCGGCCCGGCGCTCGGCCCGCGTGCGCAAGTGTCTGCAGGTTCATCACAGCCCGTCCTTTCGCACGAGACGCTCGATCTCGTCGGCCACACGGGCCGCGGCGCGCGGGCGTGACAGCGCACGCGCCTTCTCGGCCATGCCCAGCAACTGCGGCCGGTCCAGCGTGCGCAGCCGCTCGGCCAGCGCCTGCGGCGTCAACTCGCTCTGCGGCAGGTGGATCGCCGCACCGTGCTGCGCCATGTAGAGCGCGTTGTCGCGCTGGTGCGAGGTGGTGCTCACGATCAGCGGCACCAGGACACTCGCCACGCCGGCGGCACACAGCTCGCTGACCGTCACTGCGCCGGCACGGCAGATCACCACGTCGCAGTGCGCGAGCCGCGCGGCCATGTCGTCGATGAAGGCCAGCACCTCGACACCGTCGTCGATGCCCACGGCCGCATAGGCCTCCTTCACGCCGTCGCGGTTGAGCTGGCCGGTCTGGTGCAGCACGCGCGGCCGTTCCGCGGGCGCCAGCAGGGCCAGCGCCTGTGGCAGGGTCTCGTTGAGCACGCGCGCCCCCAGGCTGCCCCCGACCACCAGCACGCGCAGCGGTCCCTCGCGCCCGGCGTAGCGCACCGGCGGCTCGGGCAGTGTCTCGATCTCGGCACGCACCGGATTGCCGGTGACGACCGCCTGCCTCGTGGTGGCTGCCGCGGCGCCGTCGAAGCCGAAGGCGATGCGGTCGGCCACCGGCTTCAGCGCGCGGTTGCTCATCAGCAGCGCCGCATCGGCATTGACCAGGATCAGCGGCTTGCCCAGCAGCGAGGCCATCAGCCCGCCCGGGAAGCACACATAACCGCCCATGCCCAGCACCGCGGTGGTGGCGCGGCGGCGCAGGATCTTCACGCAGGCCGCGAACGCACCCAGCAGCCGCAGGCCGCCGGTCAGCGTGTGCAGCAGGCCCTTGCCGCGCAGCCCGCTGAAGGCGATGGTGTCCATCTCGATGCCCGACTCGGCGGCCGGCGGCACGAGGCGGTTCTCCATGCCCTGCTCGGTGCCGAGCCAGCTGACGGTCCAGCCGCGGTGCTGCATCTCCTGGGCGACGGCCAGGCCGGGAATGATGTGGCCGCCGGTGCCGGCGGCCATGACGACGAGGTGGCGTTGAGTCATGGCGTGACTCCTGCACCTGCGGACGGCACCGCGCCGGGGCGAGACCCGGCGGGCTGCCGCGCACGGCACCGCACCAAGCCGATAGCCTCAGCCATGCCCTGGATGAAAGCGCCGCTCACGCGCGCCCTCCTCGCATGAGCTGCCGGTTCTCGATATCGACCCGCAACACGATCGCCAACGCCACGCAGTTCATCAGGATCGCCGAGCCGCCGTAGCTCATCAGCGGCAGCGTCAGGCCCTTGGTCGGCAGCACGCCGAGGTTCACGCCCATGTTGATGAACGCCTGACCGCCCATCCAGATGCCGATGCCCTGCGCCAGCAGGCCGGAGAACACGCGGTCGAGCGCGATCGCCTGGCGGCCGATGTGGAAGATGCGGCGCGTGAGCCAGAAGAAGGCGGCGATCACCAGCGCAACGCCGACGAAGCCCAGCTCCTCGCCGATCACCGCCAGCAGGAAGTCGGTGTGCGCCTCCGGCAGGTAGTGCAGCTTCTCGACGCTGGAGCCCAGGCCCTGGCCGAAGATCTCGCCGCGGCCCAGCGCGATCAGCGAATGCGTGAGCTGGTAGCCCTTGCCCTGCGCGTACAGCGGGTCCCAGGGGCTGAGAAACGCCAGGATGCGTTCGGCCCGCCAGGGGCTCGCGATGATCATCGACACGAAGGCGCCCAGCAGCACCGCGATGCTGAGCAGGAACATGCGGCCGTTCACGCCACCGAGGAACAGGATGCCCATCGCGATGGCTGCGATGACGATGAACGCGCCCATGTCGGGCTCGGCCAGCAGCAGCACGCCGATCACCGCGAGCGCGGCCGCCATCGGCGCCACGGCGCGCGTGAAGTGCTCCTTGATCTCCATCTTGCGCACCATGTAGCTGGCGGCATACATGGCGATGCCCAGCTTGGCCAGTTCGCTGGGCTGGAAGCTCATGAAACCCAGCGGGATCCAGCGCCGCGCGCCCTTGCTGGCGCGCCCGATGTGCGGGATGAGCACCAGCACCAGCAGCACCAGCGCGGCGACGAACAGCCACGGCGCCCAGCGCTCCCACAGCCGCAGCGGCACCTGCACCACCGCGAGCGACGCGCCCAGCGCGATCAACAGGCCGAAGGCATGGCGCACCATCAGGTAGTGGTGGGTGGGCGCGACACGCGCGGTGCGCGGGTCGTCCGGCAGCGCGATCGAGGTCGAATAGACCATCACCAGGCCGAGCGCGAGCAGCGCGATCACCACGCAGACCATCATCTGATCGAAGCCCAGCAGGCGCGCCGGCTGGCCGTTGGACACGCTGACCCAGTCGCGGATCGGCAGTGTCTCGCTGCCCGCACCGCGGCCCAGCCAGCGCGCCGCGCGCTCCTTCAGCGCGGCCAGCCCGGGCGGGCGCCGACGGCGGCGGACGACGCGGCGCGGCTCATGCCGTCTCCCCGTGCTCGCACGCCAGCTCGCGCACGGTGTCGCAGAACACCTCGGCGCGCTGCGCGTAGTTGCGGAACATGTCCAGGCTGGCGCAGGCCGGGCTCAGCAGCACGGCATCGCCGGCGCGCGCCTGCTCGAAGCACCAGCGGGTGGCGGTCTGCAGCGTGTCGTGCCGCGCCAGCGGCACGCTGCCGGCCGCGAGCACCGCCTCGATCGCCGGCGCATCGCGGCCGATCAGCGCCACCGCGCGCACATGGCGCGCCACCGGCGCGACCAGCGGCGTGAAGTCCTGGCCCTTGCCGTCGCCGCCGAGGATCACCACCAGCTTGGCCGGCGTCTTGTCGGCGCCCAGACCCTCGAGCGCGGCCACCGTGGCGCCGACGTTGGTGCCCTTGCTGTCGTCGTAGGCCTCGACGCCCCCCGACCGTGGCGACGAAATCCACGCGGTGCGGCTCGCCGCCGTACTCGCGCAGGCCGTGCAGCATCGGCGCCAGCGGCCGGCCGATGGCGGTGGCCAGCGCCAGCGCGGCCAGCGCATTGGCGGCGTTGTGGCGGCCGCGGATGCGCAGCGCGTCGGCCGGCATCAGGCGCTGCAGGTGGATCTCCTCGTCCTCGGTGTCGCCCTTGCGGCGCTTGATCGTCTCGTCGGCCTCCAGCGCGCGCACCAGCCAGGCCATGCCGTTCTCGACCACCAGCCCGTAGTCGCCGGGGCGCTGCGGCGCGTCGAGCCCGAAGCGGACCACCTTGCGCGCCAGCGGCTTCGCGAAGCGGCCTTTCTGCGGCAATGGCGCCGGGACCATGGCCTCGACCTGCACGTCGTCGCGGTTGACCACCATCGTGCAGCCCCAGGCGTCGGCCGGGCCGTAGATGCGCGCCTTCGCCGCGGCATAGGCCGGCATCGAGCCGTGCCAGTCGAGGTGGTCCTGCGTGATGTTCAGCACCACCGCGGCGTCCGGCACGAAGCCGCGCACGCCGTCGAGCTGGAAGCTCGACAGCTCCAGCACCCAGGCCTCGGGAAGGTGCTCGAACACCGGCGCCGCGGGCGGCGGCGGGGCGAGCTGCAGCGGGGCTTCGTCGTCGTCGGCAGGTTCGGACACGGAAAGGCCCTCACCCCCGCCCTCTCCCGCTGAGATCGGAGTGGGAGCCGGCGGTTCGTCTCCCTCTCCCCCTGGGGCGGGAGAGGGCTGGGGTGAGGGGCATTCCGGTTCACCTTCCTGCTCCAGCGCCGCCGCCAGCGTGCCCAGCATCGTCGGGCCCACGTTGCCGGCCACCGCCACGCGCAATCCGCTGCGTTCGATCAGCTGGCCGCACATCACCGTGGTGGTGGTCTTGCCGTTGGTGCCGGTGATGGCGATCACCTTGGGTGCGTAGCCGCGTTCGGCCTTCAGCCCGGCCAGGGCCTGCGCGAACAGGTCGAGCTCGCCCTCGACGGGTACGCCAAGCTCGGCCGCGCGCGCCAGCAGCGGCGCCAGCACCGGGTCCAGCGGCGACAGGCCCGGGCTCTTCAGCACGCGCTGCACGCCGTCCAGCAGGCCAGCGTCGAAACCGTGGTGCAGCGTCGCGCCCGGCAGCGCCTGGGCCAACGCTGCGGCCTGCGGCGGCGCCTCGCGGCTGTCGGCACGCGCACCGCGGCGCCTGGCGCGCGCACCACTGCGCCATCGCGAGGCCCGAGTCGCCGAGGCCCAGCACGAGCACGGTCGACGAATTCTGGAAGAGGCTCATCGGCGGCGATTCAGCGCAGCTTCAGGCTGGACAGCCCGACCAGGCACAGCAGCATGGTGATGATCCAGAAGCGCACGACGACCTGCGTCTCCTTCCAGCCCGACTTCTCGAAGTGGTGATGCAGTGGCGCCATCAGCAGGATGCGCCGCCCGGCGCCGTAGCGCCGCTTCGTGTACTTGAACCAGGTGACCTGCGCCATCACCGACAGCGCCTCGAGCACGAAGATGCCGCCCATGATCGCCAGCACCACCTCCTGGCGCACGATGACCGCGATGGTGCCGAGCGCGCCGCCGAGCGCGAGCGCGCCCACGTCGCCCATGAACACCTGCGCCGGGTAGGCGTTGAACCACAGGAAGGCCAGCCCCGCGCCGGCCATCGCGGCGCAGAAGATCATCAGCTCGCCGGCGCCGGGAATGTGCGGCAGCAGCAGGTAGTTGGCGTACACCGAGCTGCCGGTCGCGTAGGCGAAGATGCCGAGCGCCGAGCCCACCATCACCACCGGCATGATCGCCAGCCCGTCGAGGCCGTCGGTCAGGTTGACCGCGTTGCTGCTGCCCACGATCACCACGTAGGTCAGGAAGATGAAGCCGAACACGCCCAGCGGGTAGCTGATGCTCTTGAAGAAGGGCACGATCAGGTCGGCCTTGGGCGGCAGGTCGTTCGAGAAGCCGCTCTGCACCCAGCGGATGAACAGCTCCAGCACGCGCAGGTTCGAGGTCTCGGACACGCTGAACGCCAGGTAGAGCGCGGCCACCAGCCCGATCAGCGACTGCCAGAAGTATTTCTCGCGCGAGCGCATGCCCTCGGGGTTCTTGTCGACCACCTTGCGCCAGTCGTCGACCCAGCCGATCGCGCCGAAGCCGAAGGTCACGATCATCACGATCCAGACGAAGCGGTTGCTCCAGTCGAACCACAGCAGCGTGCTGATCGCGATGGCCAGCAGGATCAGCGCGCCGCCCATCGTCGGCGTGCCCTGCTTCACCATGTGCTCGGCGACGCCGTACTCGCGGATCGGCTGGCCGATCTTCAGCTCGGTGAGCCGCCGGATCACGATCGGGCCGAGCGCCAGACCGATCAGCAGGGCCGTCATCGCCGCCATCACGGCGCGGAAGGTGAGGTACTGGAACACGCGCAGGAAACCGAGCTGCTCGGGATAGAGCAGTTGCAGCCATTGCGACAGGGAGATCAGCATGAAGTTGCGATGCCTTCGGTTCAGTGCGGGGTGGGCGATGCGGCGCCAGGGGCCTGCAGCGCGGCGATCACCTGCTCCATCTCATGAAGCGCGAGCCCTTGACGACGATGGACGCGGCCTCCGGGGCGGCGTGCGTGTCCGGCCCCAGCGCCGCGATCAGCTCGGCCACGCTCGCGTGGGCCCGTGCGGCCGGGCCGAAG
>NZ_AZSN01000079.1:0-18037 GCF_000576225.1 Methylibium sp. T29-B
CCCACGCGCACGCCGACCACGCCCGCCCGGGGCACGGCCGCTACCTCGCGGCGCGCGCGGGCGCGACGCTGGTGCGCACGCGGCTGGGCGATGTGAGCCTCGACACGCTCGAGTACGGCGAACGCATCACGCACCATGGCGTGACGCTGTCGCTGCACCCCGCCGGCCACGTGCTCGGCTCGGCCCAGGTACGACTCGAGCACCGTGGCGACGTGTGGGTGGTCTCGGGCGACTACAAGCTCGCGCCGGACGCGAGCTGCGCACCGTTCGAACCGCTGCGCTGCGACACCTTCGTCACCGAATCGACCTTCGGCCTGCCGATCTACCACTGGGACCCGCCGGCGAAGGTGTTTGACGGTGTCGAGCACTGGTGGCGAGACAACGCCGACGCGGGCCAGGCCAGCGTGCTGTATTGCTATGCGCTCGGCAAGGCGCAACGCGTGCTGCTCGGCGTCGACGCCTCGATCGGCCCCATCGTCTGCCATGGCGCGGTGCAGACGCTCAACGACGCCTATCGTGCCGCCGGCGTGGCGCTGCCGCCCACGATCACGGTCGACCAGGTCGGTGACCCCGCCGACCTGCGGCGCGCGCTCGTGCTGGCCCCACCCTCGGCGGCCGGCTCGCCGTGGCTGAAGCGCTTCGGCGAGTTCCGCGACGCTTTCGCGAGCGGCTGGATGCGCCTGCGCGGCACGCGGCGGCGGCGCGGCGTCGACCGCGGCTTCGTGCTGTCCGACCACGCCGACTGGCCGGCGTTGCTGGAGGCGATCGGGGCCACCGGCGCCGGGCGCATCGTCGTGACGCACGGCGAGACCGGCCCGCTGATCCGCTGGCTGCGCGAGCAGGGCCTCGACGCCGCCGCCTTCCAGACCGAGTACGGCGACGAGGACGAGACCGCCCCGCCGGCCGCGGAGACCGGCGGTGCGTGACTTCGCCCGGCTCTACGCCGCTCTGGATGCGACCACCTCGACGCACGAGAAGCTCGAGGCGCTGACGGCCTACTTCCGGGCCGCTCCCGCCCGCCATGCCGCCTGGGCGGCCTACTTCCTGGCCGGTGGCAAGCCGCGACAGGCCGTGCCGACGGCGCTGCTGCGTCAACTGGCCGCCGAGCGCGCCGGCCTGCCGCCCTGGCTGTTCGACGCCTGCTACGAGGCGGTCGGCGATCTGGCCGAGACGATCGCGCTCGTGCTGCCGCCGCCGGTGCGCGACAGCGCGCTCGGCCTCGATGACTGGATGCGCGAGCGCATCGGTCCCTTGCGCGGTGCGCCGCCCGAGCAGGTGCGCACGGCGCTGTTCGATGCGTGGGACGAACTCGACACCCCCGGCCGCTTCCTGCTCGGCAAGCTGATCGGCGGCGGCTTTCGCGTCGGCGTCTCGCGGCTGCTACTCACGCGCGCGCTGGCCGCGGTGGCCGGGCTCGACGCCAAGCTCATCGCCCAACGGCTGATGGGCTGGACCGACAAGGGCGCCCAGCCGACGGCCGACGCCTACGCCGCGCTGCTGGCGCCGGAGGCCGCAACCGGCGACGCCTCGCCCGGCGGCCAGCCCTACCCGTTCTTCCTCGCGCATCCGCTGCAGGCCGAGCCGCAGACGCTCGGCGCGCTCGCCGATTGGCAGGCCGAATGGAAGTACGACGGCATCCGCGCCCAGCTCGTGCGGCGCGGCGGACAATCCTGGCTCTGGTCGCGCGGCGAGGAGCTGATCACCGACCGTTTCCCCGAGCTGGCGAAGCTGTCGCTGCCCGACGGCGCGGTGATCGACGGCGAGATCGTCGTTTGGCAGGACAGCCGACCTGCCCCGTTCGCAGCCCTGCAGCGGCGCATCGGCCGCAAGACCCTCGGAGCGCGCCTGCTGCAGGAGTTACCAGCGGTGCTGATCGCCTACGACCTGCTGGAGCAGGAGGGTGTCGACCGGCGCGACGAGCCCCAGCACCTGCGGCGCATGCGCCTCGAGCAACTGATCTCCGCGACCGCCGACCCCGCGTTGCAGCTCTCGCCCCAGGTGCAGGCCCCCGACTGGGCTGCACTGGCCGTGCTGCGCGACACCGCCCGCGAGCGCGGCGTCGAGGGTCTGATGCTGAAGGCACGCGAGGCGCGCTATGGCGTCGGTCGCACCAAGGACGTCGGCGTGTGGTGGAAGTGGAAAGTCGACCCCTATGCCGTCGACGCGGTGCTCGTCTACGCCCAGGCCGGCCACGGGCGGCGCGCCTCGCTCTACACCGACTACACCTTCGCGGTGTGGGACGCCGCGCCGGACGGTGCGCCCGGCGAGCGCCGCCTGGTGCCGTTCGCCAAAGCCTACTCCGGCCTGAGCGACGCCGAGATCGCTCGCGTCGACGCGGTGATCCGCAAGACGACGATCGAGAAGTTCGGGCCGGTGCGCAGCGTGCGGCCGACGCTGGTGTTCGAGATCGGATTCGAGGGCATCGCTCTCTCGACGCGCCACAAGGCGGGCGTCGCGGTGCGCTTCCCGCGCATCCTTCGGCCACGTCCCGACAAGCCGGTCGAGGAGGCCGACACGCTCGCCACGCTGAAGGGCCTGCTCGCATGAACCGGCGCGCGTCGCCGCCAGCCGCACTCGACGGCTGGTTCGCCGCTCGCGGCTGGCAGCCGTTCGCGTTCCAGCGCAGGGTCTGGGCGGCGGCCGCGCGCGGCCAAAGCGGCCTGCTGCACGCCACCACCGGCGCCGGCAAGACCTACGCGGTCTGGTTCGCCGCCCTGGGCCGCGCGCTGCAGCAGCGGGCCGCCGGCACCGACGACAGCCGCGGCCTGCGGGTGCTGTGGCTCACACCGATGCGCGCTCTCGCCGCCGACACGCAGCGTGCGCTCGAGGCGCCGCTCTCCGAGCTGATGCCCGGCTGGCGCGTGGGCCTGCGCACCGGTGACACGCCGAGCTCCGAGCGCGCGCGCCAGGCGAAGTCGCCGCCCGCCGCGCTGGTCACGACGCCCGAGAGCCTGTCGCTGATGTTGAGCCAGGCCGACGCGGCGCGGCGCCTGCAGCACGTCGACATGGTGATCGTCGACGAATGGCACGAGCTGATGGGCAACAAGCGCGGCGTGCAGACCCAGCTCGCGCTGGCGCGGCTGCGGCACTGGCAGCCGCGCCTCGTCGTGTGGGGCCTGTCTGCGACGCTGGGCAACCTGCCGCGCGCGCGGCAGGTGCTGCTCGGCGACGCCGACGCCCAGGGCGTGCTGGTGCAGGGCCGCCTGCCCAAGCGCGTGGTGGTCGACACCCTGGTGCCGCCGAACCCGTCGCGCTTCCCCTGGGGCGGCCACCTCGGCATCGAGATGCTGCAGCCGGTGATCGACGAGATCGACCGGCACACGACCACGCTGGTCTTCACCAACACCCGCTCGCAGGCCGAGATCTGGTACCAGAAGCTGCTCGATGCGCGCCCCGACTGGGCCGGCGTGCTCGCGCTGCACCACGGCTCGCTCGATCCTGCACTGCGCGGCTGGGTCGAAGAGGGTCTGAAGTCGGGCCGGCTGAAGGCGGTGGTCAGCACCTCCAGCCTGGACCTGGGCGTCGACTTCCTGCCGGTCGAGCGCGTGCTGCAGATCGGCAGCCCGAAGGGCGTGGCGCGGCTGCTGCAGCGTGCCGGCCGCAGCGGCCATGCGCCCGGCCGGGTCTCACGGCTCACGCTGGTGCCGACGCACAGCCTCGAGCTGCTCGAGGCGGCCGCGGCGATCCGCGCGGTCGCCGCGCGCCGCATCGAGTCGCGCCGTGCACCGGACAAGCCGCTCGACGTGCTGGTGCAGCACCTCGTCACCGTCGCGCTCGGCGGCGGGTTTCGCGCGTCGGACCTGCTGGCGGAAGTGCGCCGCACCGACGCCTACCGCACGCTGACGGATGTCGAGTGGCAGTGGGCGCTCGACTTCGTCGCGCGCGGCGGACAGAGCCTGGTCGTCTACCCCGAGTACCGCCGCGTGCTGCCCGACGACGACGGCATGTACCGCGTGCCCGATGCGGCGATCGGCCGCCGACACCGCATGGGCATCGGCACCATCGTCTCCGACGCCGCGATGCAGGTGCGCTTCCTGAACGGCACGCGGCTCGGAAGCATCGAGGAGTCGTTCATCGCGCGGTTGCGCCGCGGTGACCACTTCCTGTTCGGGGGGCGCCGGCTGGAGTTCGTGCGCAGCCATGAGATGACCGCCTTCGTGCGGCCCGCGACCGGCCGGCGCGGCGCGGTGCCACGCTGGCAAGGCGGGCAGATGCCCCTGTCGTCCGAGCTGGCGCACGCGGCACTGGAGCGGCTGCAGCAGGCTGCGCGTGACCGTTTCCCCGGTCCCGAGATGCGGGCGCTGCGCCCTCTGCTCGAACTGCAGGCGCGCTGGTCGGCGCTGCCGGCGGCCGACGTGCTGGTGGCCGAGGCTATGCGCAGCCGCGAGGGCCAGCACCTGTTCCTCTATCCCTTCGCCGGGCGCCTCGTGCACGTCGGCCTTGCCGCGCTGCTGGCCTACCGTGTCGGCGCACGGCAACCGGCGAGCTTCTCGATCGCCGTCAACGATTACGGCTTCGAGCTGCTGAGCGCCACCCCCGTGGACTGGTCCGCGCTGCTCGCGACGCCAGAGGCCGCGCAGCGCCTGCTGACGACCGACGCATTGCTGGAGGACGTGCTGGCCGGCCTGAACGCCACCGAGCTGTCGCGCCGAAGATTCCGAGAGATCGCCCGCGTTGCAGGCTGGTGTTCCAGGGCTACCCGGGCCAGGCGCGCAGCGCACGGCAGCTGCAGGCTTCGTCGAGCCTGTTCTTCGACGTGTTCCAGCGCCATGACGCCGGCAACCTGCTGCTGGGCCAGGCCGAGCGCGAAGTGCTGGAACAGGAGCTGGAGCTCGGCCGGCTGCGTGAGACGCTCAACGAGCTGACCCAGCGACGCCTCGCCTTCGTCGAACTGCGCCGCGCAACGCCGTTCGGCTTCCCGCTGATGGTCGAGCGGCTGCGCGAGGCGCTCAGCACCGAGGCGCTGACGGACCGCGTCGCGCGGCTGCTGCGCGAACTCGAGCGAGCCGCCGCTCCGTGATGACCATGCAGATCGACATCGCCGGCGAAACCCTCGAACTGCTGCCCGCCCGGGCCGCATGGTGGCCGCGACAGCGGCTGCTGGTGGTGGCCGACGTGCACTTCGGCAAGGCCGCCGCCTTCCGCGCCGGCGGCCTGCCGGTGCCGCATGGCACGACATCGCAGAATCTGGCGGCGCTGGACACGCTGCTGGCATCGCGGCCGGCGCGCGGCATCGTCTTCCTCGGCGACTTCCTTCATGCTCGATCTTCTCAGGCTGGCGCCACTCTGGCGGCACTGCGGGCCTGGCGTCTGCGCCATGCGGATCTCGCGCTGACACTGGTGCGCGGCAACCACGACGCCCACGCCGGCGACCCGCCGGCCGACCTGGGCCTCGCGGTCGTGGACGAGCCCTGGCAGCTCGATCCCTTCGCATTCGGCCATCACCCGCGCCCGTCGGCCGGGCCGCATCTGCTCTGCGGTCACCTGCATCCGGTGCATCACCTGGCCTGGGGTGGCGAGCGCCTGCGGCTGCCCTGCTTCGTGGTCGGCCCGCAGCGCACTGTGCTGCCGGCGTTCGGCGCCTTCACTGGCGGCCACCCGGTGACGCCGGCCGATGACGACCGCCTGTTCGTCGCTACCGACGACGCGGTCTTCGCGGTGCCGCGCTGAGAAGACCCCGGATCAGCCGGTCGCGGCCAGCCGGCGGGCCGGCCACGCGCCCGCGCCAACCATCGCGCCCATCAGCCAGAACACGCCGGCCGCACCGAATGCCGCGCCGGCCATGCCGAAGCCGAGCGGCATCAGCGCGCTGGACAGGTTGATGGTCATCGAGCGCAGCGCGATCGCCTCGCCGTGGCGCGCCTGCGGCGTGATCTGGTGCAGCGTGGACATGATCATCGGCTGCACCGTGCCGAGTGCAAGGCCCAGCACCACCGCGCAGGCGCCCATCGCCAGCGCCGCGTGCGCCAGCGGATAGACGGCGAACACGGCAGCCGTCAGCAGCATCGCGCCGGCCAGCACCGCGCCCTCGCGCAGCCGGTGAGCGAGCAGCGGAATCACCAGCCGCACACCGGCCACCGCGAGCGCGAAGGCGCCGAGGATCAGTCCGATCGCCGACGCGCTGAGCCCGCGCTCGTGGCCCAGCACCGGCACCACGAAGCTGTGCACGTCCCAGCTGCTCGACAGCAGCCAGTTCACCAGCAGCAGCCGGCGCATCGGGGGCGCCGTCAGCAACTCCCAGGAAGCACGGTGGCTGCGCGGCGCACCGGCGGGAGCCGCTGCGGGCACCTCGCGCGGCACCCGGCGCGACCACAACAGGCTCGCGAGCGGCAGCAGGGCCAGCACCGCGAAGGCGGCACCGAAGCCGGCCGCGTCGATCACCACACCGGCGATCACCGGGCCGACCACATTGCTCAGCGCCGGCGCCAGGCCGAGCCAGCTGAACACGCGCTTCAGTCCGGTCGGGTCGCTCACCAGCCGGCCGGCCGTGCGCTGGATCGCGATCAGGCCGAAGTTCGCGCCACCACCACACAACATCGCGGCGGCACACAGCACCGCGTAGTGCCAGCCGACCGGCAGCAGCGTCGCCAGCACGGCCAGCAAGGCGCCGCCGAAGGCGAGCGCCACGGCCCAGCGCAGCGGGCGGTGGTAGCCGTGACGGTCGGCCATGCGGCCCGCCGGCAACGCGAGCACGATCGGCGCGACCGCGAACAGGGCCAGCAGCCCGCCGACCGCTGCTGCGCTGTGGCCTTCGTGCAGCGCGAGCAGTGGCGCGGCCATGCGCAGGCCGGTCATCGCGGCGTGCAGGCAGAGCTGGCCGCCGATCAGCGGCAGCAACCGCAGCGCCAGCGCCTTCGCGCGCTGAGCCGCCGGCGCGTCCTCAGCCACGGTGGTCGCGCGGGACGGGTTCTCGCTCCTCGTCTTCCACGGTCTCGAGGCCCCCCGGCAGCAGCGCCTGGGCCCGCGTCTCGTCCAGGGCCTCGACCGTCTTCAGCTTGCGCTGCATCACGTTCGTGCGGGTCTGGGCCGCATCGATGGTGTTGCTGGCCTCCTCGAGTTTCTTCTTCGTCTTGGCCAGCACCTCGCCGAACTTCGCGAACTCCTGCTTCACTGCGCCCAGCACTTCCCAGACCTCGGCCGATCGCTTCTCGAGCGCCAGCGTTCGAAAGCCCATCTGCAGGCTGGTCAGCGTGGCCAGCAGCGTGGTGGGGCCGGCCAGCGTCACGCGGTGCTCGCGCTGCAACGCCTCCACCAGCCCGGGCCGGCGCAGCGCCTCGGCGTACAGGCCCTCGGTGGGGACGAACAGGATCGCGAACTCGGTGGTGTGCGGCGCGGCGACGTACTTCTCACGGATGGTGCGCGCCTCCAACCGCAGGCGCTGCTCGATCGCCCGCGCCGCCGCCTCGGCCGCCGGTGCGTCGGCGCGCTCCTGCGCATCGAGCAGGCGCTCGTAGTCCTCACGCGGGAACTTGGCGTCGACCGGCAGCCAGGTCGGCAGGCCATCGTCGCGCCGCCCCGGGAACTTAACCGCGAATTCGACGCGCGCGCCGCTCCCAGGCACCGTCTCGACGTTGACGCCGTACTGCTCGGGCGTGAACACCTGCTCCAGCAAGCCGGCGAGCTGCACCTCGCCGAACACGCCGCGCGTCTTGACGTTGGTCAGCACGCGGTTGAGCGAACCCACGTCACGCGCCAGCCCCTGCATCTCGCCCAGGCCGCGGTGCACCTGCTCCAGCCGGTCGGCCACCTGTTTGAAGCTCTCTCCGAGACGCTGCTCCAGCGTGGCGTGCAGCTTCTCGTCCACCGTCTGACGCATCTGCTCAAGCTTCTTCTCGTTGTCGGCCTGCAGCGCCGTCAACCGCGCCTCGACCGCTTGGCGGACCTCGAGCAGTCGTCGTTCGTTGGCCTCGGACAGCGCGCGCAGCTGCTCGGCCTGGCTGTCTCCGAAGCGCTTGAGCGCGCCGTCCTGCGCCTCGCGCGCCGCCAGCGCCGACTGGGTGAGCGCGCCAGTGCTGCCGCGCAGCGTGTCCGACAGTGCCTGCTGCGTGGCCGCGAGCTGGGTGCGGAAGGAGTCGATCTGCTCGTTCTGCGTGCGCGCCACGTCGCTGCTCTGGTTCAGCAGCGTCTGCTGAAACAGGCCGAGCGAGGCGGTCAGTTCCTGGCGTGTGCCGCGCGCGCTCTCCTGCACCTCGCCGCGCAGTTCACGCTCCAGACGCTCGGCGTCGCCACGGACGGTCTGCTGCAGCCGCTCGCCGAGCCCGCGCAACGGCGCATCGTCGGGCCGACGCAACGCCAGCCACAGCAGCAACACGAGATTGAGCGCCAGTAGCGCGAGGACCAGGAGGGGCGACCAGTCGGGCAGTTGCATCGTGCCGTGATTGTGTCAGCCCGTCCCGGCCTCGCGACCGGTCATGAACTCAGCGCACCGTCAGCATGCGGCGCAGCGTGTTGTCGCGCAGCCGGTAGTGATGGAACAGCGCGGCGCCCGCGTGCAGCGCGATCACGCCGTAGGCGATGCGCCCCACGTCGCCGTGCCAGCCACGCAGCCACTTGCCCAGGTCCTTGTTCTCGGAAGCGAGCGGTGGTAACTCGATGCCGAAGAACGGCACCGGGTCGCCGCGCAGGCTCAGCATCACCCAGCCGACCAGCGGCATGCCGACCATGAAGGCGTACAGCAGCAGGTGCACCGCGTGCGCGGCCAGCCGCTGCGCGCGCGGCGGCGCCGGCACGATGGGCGGCGTGCCGCCGCGCCATCGCCCCCACAGGCGCACCAGCACCAGGCCCATCACCGTCAGGCCGATCGAGAAATGCGCATGGCGCAGGAACTCGCGCAGCGGCGTGCCGCGCTCGAACAGCACGCGCAGCTCGATGCACAGGTAGGCCAGCGCGATCAGCGCCAGCATCAGCCAGTGCATCGTGA
The DNA here is from genome assembly GCF_000576225.1 of Methylibium sp. T29-B. Taxonomy (NCBI): domain Bacteria; kingdom Pseudomonadati; phylum Pseudomonadota; class Betaproteobacteria; order Burkholderiales; family Sphaerotilaceae; genus Methylibium; species Methylibium sp. T29-B. The sequence continues at coordinate 8,921 of NZ_AZSN01000079.1, forward strand.
CGGACAGCCGCCCATAGGCAGCCGGCGCAGCGTCAGGACGCATGGGCCGCGACTCAGAAGCTGAAACGCGCGCCGGCGTAGAGCTGGCGCGGCACACCGGCGAAGGCCCCGTTGACCCGGCTGACGAGATAGCGCTTGTCGGTCAGGTTGGTGGCGCTCAGGTACAGCGTCACGCCCTGCGGCTTCAGGCGGTAGTTGAACGAGGCGTTGAGCGTCGTGTAGCTCGGGATCACGCCCGACTGTCCATCCGCCGCCGGCGCCCGCGTGTTGAGCGCATCGGTGTACTGCTCGCTCACGTGCGTGAGGCCGATGCGCGCATCCCAGGTCGAGCCGTGCTCGTAGCCGAGCCCGGCCGACAGCAGGTGCCGCGGCGCGTAGGGCAGGCGCTTGCCACGGGCATTGGCGAACACCGTGGTCTCGTCCTCGCCGGGCGCGAAGTCGGGCGTCAGCAGATCGCTGTCGAACCGGGCGGTGAACAGGCTCGTGTAGCTCAGTGTCAGGTAGGGGTTGTGGGGCCGGCCCTGAAGGCGGCCGAAGTCGATGCGTGAACCGAACTCGACGCCGCGGTTGAGGGTGCGACCGGCATTCGCGAAGGTCTGCCCCAGGCCGACCGCGTAGCCCGGCAGGATCTGGTTCTTGAAGTCGATCTGGAACAGCGTGGCCTCCAGCTGCACGCCCTGCCGCGGACGATGGCGCATTCCGAGCTCGATGTTGGTGCTGAGCTCCGGGTCGACCTTCTGCAGGTCGGCGTCGCCGGGTGGCAGGTTGGCATCGGGCCGAGGCGGCGCGATGCCGCGGTGGATGCCGGCGAACAGCGTGGTGTTGGCGAGGCCGAAGTAGGTCAGCCCGAAACCGGGCAGCAGCTCGTTGTTGCGTTGCGATGTCTCGATGCCGGGCGTGACCGGCGCGAACTCGTCCTGCGTGATGCGGTTCTTCTGACGGTAGCTCTCGTAGCGCACGCCGGGCGTGAACGACCAGTCACCGGCGTAGAAGGTGTTCTGAACGTAGGCGGCGACGGCGTCAGTCTCGATGTCGAATTCGTCGCGCAGTCCGGTGCCGGGCGAGTGCTCGCGCGCGGTGGGTGTCGCGCCGTTGTAGCGCTTGCGGTTCACCTTCTCGTGGTGCAGCCGCACCCCGGCGACCAGCTCGCTGCGCAGGCCGAAGGCGCCATGCTGCATCTCGAGGCGCGGTTCGATGCCGTAGAACTCGTAGCGACGCGGACGCATCTGGTTGCCGCACAGGCTCGCGAACTGCTCGAAGCCATTCGGCACCGTGTAGTCGATGTCCTCCGGACAGCCGGCAACGAGGCCCGCACCGTCAGCCCCGACCTCATCGAAGCGCAGGCCTTCGCGCTCCTTCTCGGCTTCCACACCGTCCGCTTCGGCCTCGACGATCGCGTCGAGCTGGCGGTACGAGGCGCGATCGGTCTTCTGGTAGTAGACCTGGGTCGCGAGCCGCGTGGTGTCGGAGAAGTTGAAGCTGTGCACGGCCTGGAAGGCGGTGCGCTCGAGCTCGAAGACATCGTTGCGGAAGGCGTTCTGGTACGGGTCGGCGTCGTAGCGGGCCTGGTCGAGGCCGGCTTCGCCGAACTTCGAATCCTCCTCGTAGTAGCCGAACTTCAGGCGCAGCGACTGCTTGTCGCCCAGGTCGAACTCGGTCTTCAGCGACGCGTCGCGGATGCGGTGGAAGCTGCCGTCGCGGCTGCCGTTGCCTCGGCGCAGTGCCGCCTCGGCGAGCCAGCCGCCCCAGTCGCCGCCGCTGCCGACCGCGCCGGCGGCACGGCTGAAATTGCGGTCACCGACCGCCAGGTCCACTTCGCCGCCGAAGCTGCGCCGCACCGGCTTGGTCACGAAGTTGATCACGCCACCCACCGTCTGCGGTCCGTGGACGATCTGGCCCGAGCCCTTGATCACCTCGACCCGCTCCACACGCTCCAGCGGCGTGTGGTAGTGGGCCGTCGGGTCGCTGTAGGGCGCCAGGTGGATGGGCATGCCGTCCTCCAGCAGCAGCGTGCGGCTGGTACGGCGCGGGTCCAGCCCGCGGATGCCGATGTTCAGATTCAGCCCGAAGGCGTCCTCGCCGACCACGTGCAGGCCGGGCACGGCCTGCAGCGCCTCGCGGACCGAATAAGGCCGCTCGGCCTCGAGCTGCCGGGCGCCGACCACCGCGCTCGATCCCGGCACGGCTTCCAGCCGATCCGGCAGCGTGCCCGTCACGGTCACGCTCGGCAGGGCCGAGATCGCGCGTCGGTCGGGCGCGATTTCCTGCGCCGAACCGAACGAGGACAGACAGGCCAGCGCCACGCCGGGCGCGAACCGGCTCGAGGTTTTCTTGGAGGGGGTCATCGTCGAATCCGTGAAAGTCAGAATGAGGAAAGACGCGCTCTCAGGCGCGTCCGTCATTCAAACTGACAACAAGCTGTCGACGACCGGGAAAAGCTCCCGCTCTATTTGCGGGAAAACGCCGAGACGGCCTCGCACGAGGCATTCCGATCAGCGCGGCGCCAACACCTCCGGGTTCACCGGCGTCGGCGGACGACCAGCCTGCGGCCCGCAGCCCAGCGCCGCGATCAGGTTGTCGACCGCCAGGCTCGCCATCGCGCGGCGCGTGGCGACGGAGGCGCTGGCGATGTGCGGCGTGAGCACGACGTTGGGCAGTTCCAGCAATGCCGGGTTCAGCTTCGGTTCGCCCTCGAACACGTCGAGCCCGGCCGCGGCGATGCGGCGCGCCTTCAGAGCCTCGGCGAGCGCCGCGTCGTCCACCACGCCGCCGCGCGCGATGTTGGTGAGCGTGGCGGTCGGCTTCATGTGCGTCAGCTCGACTGCGCCGATCGCATGGTGCGAAGCCGCCGAGTACGGCAGCACCAGCACCAGGTGATCGGACTCGCGCAGCAGCGTGGCCTTGTCGACGTAGCGCGCGTTCAGGGCGGCCTCGATCTCCGGCGCCAGCCGCGAACGGTTGTGATAGATCACCGGCATGCCGAAACCCAGCGCGCCGCGCCGTGCGATCGCCTGGCCGATGCGGCCCATGCCGAGGATGCCGAGCGTGGCGCCATGCACGTCGGAGCCGACGAGCTGGTCGTAGTGCCACTTCGTCCATTCGCCGCGCCGCAGGTAGTGTTCCGATTCCGCGATGCGCCGCGCAGCGGCCATCATCAGCGCGAAGCCGAAGTCAGCGGTGGTCTCGGTCAGCACGTCGGGCGTGTTGGTGACGATGACGCCGCGCGCCGTGCAGGCGGCCACGTCGATGTTGTTGTAGCCGACCGCCATGTTGCAGACCGCACGCAGCTGCGGGCAGGCCGCCAGCACCTCGGCGTCGATGCGCTCGCTGCCGGTGGTGAACGCGCCGGCCTTGCCTTGCAGGCGCGCAATCAGCTGTGCCTTGTCGAGCACCGTGTCGCTCGGGTTGTCCTCGACCTCGAAGTGCGCGCGCAGGCGATCGACGATGTCGGGGAAGGCGGCACGCGCCACCAGGACCTTGTCCATGCGTTCTTGCTCCTAGAGAAACCAGATGAAGGTCATCACCGCGAACAGCGGCAGCAGGATGCCGCAGCTCCAGACCATGTAGCCGAAGAAGCTGGGCATCCGGAGCCCGCGGTCCTCGGCGATCGCCTTGACCATGAGGTTGGGCGCGTTGCCGATGTAGCTGTTCGCGCCCATGAAGACCGCGCCGGCCGAGATGGCCGCCAGCACCGGCGCCAGCGTCGTCATCAGCACCTGCGGGTCGCCGCCGGCGAGGTTGAAGAACACCAGGTAGGTCGGCGCGTTGTCGAGGAACTCGACAGCAGCCCCGACGCCCAGAAGTACATCGCCGGGATCGGCTGTCCGTCGGGCGCGGTGACGAGCCCGACGATCGACGCGAACACGCCCGCCGGGCCGGCCTTCAGCATCGCCAGCACCGGCGCGATGGTCAGGAAGATGCCGGCGAACAGCTTGCCCACCTCGAGCATCGGCGCCCAGTTGAACTGGTTGCTGTCGTGCACGCCGCGCGGCGTGAGCTTCAGTGACAGCAGCGTCACGCCGACCAGCGCCACGTCGCGCACCAGTTGCGGCAGGCCGACCGGGGTGCCGAAGACCGCGAATTCGATGCCCGGCTGCCAGGTGCCGCTCATCAGCACCAGTGCGACCACCACGCCCAGCAGCAGCAGATTGACCTTGCCCTCGATCGCGAAGCCCGGCGTGTCGGGCGTCGGGTCGACCGGGCACACACCTTCCTTCACGTAGTAGTGGCGGTCGATCACATAGAAGATGGCCAGCAGCGCACCGACCAGGAACAGCGTCTCGGGAAAGATGTGCTTCACCGTCCAGAAGAAGTCCACCCCCTTCAGGAAGCCGAGGAACAGCGGCGGGTCGCCCAGCGGCGTCAGCGAACCGCCTGCGTTCGAGACGATGAAGATGAAGAAGATGACGACATGCGCCGCATGCCGGCGGTTGTCGTTGGCGCGGATCAGCGGTCGGATCAGCAGCATCGACGCCCCGGTGGTGCCCATGAAGCTCGCCAGCACCGCGCCGATCGCCATCAGCACCACGTTGAAGCCCGGGCTGCCGTGGAAGTTCCCGCGGATGTGGATGCCACCGGCCACCGTGAACAGCGCGGTCAGCAGGATGATGAACGGGATGTATTCCGCCAGCGCCGCATGGACCAATGCCGCAGCGGCGGCGCCGGCGCCGAACAGCGCGCCGAACGGCAGCATGAAGGCCGCCGCCCAGCCGAGTGCGACCTTGCCGTAGTGGTGGTGCCAGAAGGCGGGCACCAGCAGCGGCATCAGGGCGATGGACAGCAGGATGCCTGCGAACGGGACCGCCCAGACCACGCCGAGGGCACTGCCGTCGATCTCGGCCGCCCCCGCGACGGTGGGCAGGCAACCGACCAACGCCAGCAGAATGAAATGCCATCGCGCGGCGCGGCGGGGGTGGAGTGCGACGGTCAGCATTGATATATCAGTTGTCAGGAAGTTGTGAGCATACGCTGCGCGACGTGGGCGGCCGCCAGATCCCAGGCGGCATGGCCGACGGTCTTGAACACCGGCGCAGCGCCACCTTCCGGCCGGGCATCGAGATGGTCGACGAGTTCGGTGACGCCGGACCAGACCACTGCCGCCTGGATCAGGTCGCCGGCTTCGTGGCGTGCGCCGTCGAGCGCATCGACGACGACGCGGCGCGCCCGCAGCAGCGCTGGCGGCAACTCGGCCATTTGCGGCGTGAAAGCCCCGACGCCGACCACCAGCAGGCCGGCGGGCTGTTGGTCCGGCAAGACCGGCCGCAGGCTCGTGGTCAGTGTCACGACGGCCTGCGCTGTACGGAGGGCGTCGGCAAGATGGCCATGTGCCGTGAGCTCGACGCTGCCCAGTTCGGCCGCCAGCCGCTCAGCGAACGCGTCGGCCTGCGCCGTCGTCCGGCCCACGACATGCAGCGCCCTCACCTCGCCCAGTTCAGCCAGCACGCGCGCGTGCGCCAGCGCCTGCGCGCCGGTGCCCAGCAAGGCCACCGACCGGACCGGCGCGGTCGAGAGTACGCGCAGGCCGAGCGCCGTGACGGCGGCGGTGCGGCGCGCGGTGAGCTCGGGGCGTCCAGCAGCATCAGCGGCCGGCCGTCGCGTGCGTCGGCCACCAGCACCTGCCCCTGGATCGTCGGCAGGCCGTGCGCGGCCCGGCCCGGATGGACGGTGAGCGACTTCGTGAGAGCCAGGTGCTCGTCGGCGGCCGGCATGACCAGGTAGCGGCCACCCTCCGGCAGCGGCAGGACGCCGCGCTCGGGTGCTGCCAGCCGCCCCGCCCGCCGGGCGCGCATGGCATCGGCGACGGCATCGACCAGCGGAGCCGCCGGCAGCAGCGCCGCAGTGGCCTCGGCGTCGAACACCGGCAGGACCGCCGTCGACCGCCCGGTCATGCGGCCCTCCTTCGCCGTCGCGTCCCCGTCACTGCAGCGCTTCCAGCGCCTGTCGCAGCGCCGCCGGCAAGTCGACCGGGCGGCGCGTCGCGCGGTCCACGTAGACATGCACGAAGTGGCCGTGCGCGGCGCTCGTCACGTCGCCGTGGGCGAACAGCCCGACCTCATAGCGCACGCTGGAGCGGCCCAGGCTCGCGACGCGCAGTCCGGCCTCGATCGTCTGCGGGAAGGCCAGCGGCGCGAAGTAGCGGCATTGCGTCTCGACCACCAGGCCGATCACCGGCCCGGCGTGAATGTCCAGCACCCCGGCGTCGATCAGGTAGCCGTTCACCGCCGTATCGAAGTAGCTGTAGTAGACGACGTTGTTGACGTGGCCGTAGACGTCGTTGTCCATCCAGCGCGTGACGATGGCGCGGAAGCAGCGGAAGTCGCCGCGCGGTCGCGGTGCAGGTCGGTCGGGAGGCGGCGGGGTCTCGGACATGCGATCCATTATCGGAGGCCGGTGGCGGCCGTCCCGTCCGCAGTGACCACCGCCCGTGCCCGCCAGGCCGACCAGCCGGCAAGCGCCTCGCGGTAGCTCGCCAGCTGGACCGTCACGGTGTCGTCGATGTTCACGCCGTAGCCGCCCCCCATCGTCATGACCACCGGGATGCCGCGCTCGGCGCAGGCGGCGAACACGCGCCGGTCCCGCTCGGCCAGCCCCGCCGCGCTGAGCCGCAGGCGGCCCAGCCGGTCGCCTTCGTGCGGATCGGCGCCGGCCAGGTAGAACACCAGGCCGGGCGGCGCGTCGCTGTGCCGCGCCCACAAGGTGGCGAGCGCTCCGTCCAGCGCCGCCAGATAAGCCGCATCGCGGCAGCCATCGGGCAGTTCGACGTCGAGGTCGCTCGCCTCCTTGCGGAAGGGAAAGTTCTTCTCGCCGTGCAGCGAGAGCGTGAAGACGGTCGGGTCGTCGCGGAAGATCGCCGCGGTGCCGTTGCCCTGGTGCACGTCGAGGTCGATCACGGCGACCCGCAGCAACGTGCGCCGCGCCCGGTGCCACTCGGCCTGCATCAGCCGTGCGGCCACGGCAATGTCGTTGAAGACGCAATAGCCCGATCCCTTGTCGGCCGACGCGTGGTGGGTGCCGCCCGCCAGATTGGCCGCCACGCCCTCGTCCAGCGCGCGGCGCGCGGCAGCGATCGTCGCCCCACCGAGCGGCGAGAGCGCTCGACCATCGCCTCCGACCAGGGAAACCGATCTCTCGCTGCTGCGTGGCGCTCAGCGTGCCGTCCAGCACCGCGTTCACCCACGCCGGCTCGTGCGCCAGCGCGAGCTCGCCGTCACTGGCAGCCGGCGCCTCGACCAGCCGCAACGCCGGCAGTTCGGCGGCCAGCCGGTCCCGCAGCATCCGGTACTTCGCCATCGGGAAACGATGGCCCGCCGGCAGCGGCAGGACGTAGTGGTCGCTGTAGTAGGCGTGCATGGGAGCGCGGATTGTGTCGCGCGTTCTGCACGGCCGCCCGCACGCCTGTCCCGAGGCCCTTCTAGGGGTCGGCAACTAGATTGCTGCAACGCAACAAAAAAGACTTGAAAGCGGCGGCTGCACCCGTATACTTCATCCTATGCTGCAGTGCACCAAACGTTGCAGCCCCACTGACCCGCAACCTCTGGAGACCTCCACATGCTGACCGCCGAACAAATCATCGCTGCACACAAGGCCAACCTTGAGACCCTGTTCGGTCTCACCAACAAGGCCTTCGAAGGCGTCGAGAAGCTCGTCGAGCTGAACCTGCAAGTCGCGAAGTCCGGCCTCGGTGAAGTCGCCGAGCACGCCAAGGCCACCTTGTCGGCCAAGGACGCGCAAGAACTGCTGGCGCTGCAAGCCAACCTGCTGCAGCCCGCCGCCGAAAAGGCCGCAGCCTACAGCCGCCACCTGTACGACATCGCCTCGGGCACCAACGCCGAAGTGAGCAAGATCGCCGAAGGCAAGATCAGCGAAGCGCAGAAGAGCTTCCTGGCCGTGGTCGACACCGCGATCAAGAACGCCCCGGCCGGCACCGAGAATGCCGCCGCGCTGGTGAAGTCGGCCGTCGCCGCTGCCAACAACGCGCTCGAGAGCGTGACGAAGGCCGCCAAGCAAGCCCAGGACGTGGCCGAAGCCAACTTCCAGGCGCTGAACACCAACGCCGTCAAGGCCACCGCTGCCGCCACCAAGGCGCGCCGCTGATCTGACTGGGCCGGGTGGCGCGTCCGCCCGGCAGACGCCACTTTCTTTGCGTGGCGTATTGAACTTGTGAGACTGCCCTCCATCTGATGGGTGTGAGACGCTGCGCTGCCCGTGGCGTCTGACCGTTAGGTTGTCTCCTCGGTACCCTCGCGAACATCGGTTCCAGGTACCTTTCGGCCCGGACTTGCTCCGGGCCGTTTTTATTGGCGCGGCAACTTTCCTTCGTCGCGTCAGCGGTGCGTCTTGGCCGCGATGCGGGTGCGCAGATCGGCCAGCGCCGTCAGCGCGGCCTCGCGTCCGGCCAGTACCGACAGCCGGCGGGCACCGAAATCGGCACCGGACACGCCCTGCAGCTTGGGGCGCATCACGACGTCCGCCTCGCGCAACTGGTACTGGCCAAGATTGCGGCCCATGATCGCAAAGGTCTGCAGCAACATCTTGAGGGCGTCGCCGGTCGGCTGGCCCTCGGTGGCTGCGGAGATGTCCACCGCGATGACCAGTTCGGCCCCCATCTGCCGGGCGAACTGCACCGGCACCGGCGCGACCAGGCCGCCATCGACGTATTCGCGGGCACCGATCCGGACCGGCTGGAACACCGCCGGCACCGCGCTCGACGCCCGCACCGCGACACCCGGGTCGCCGCGCTGGAACAGGATGGCTTCGCCGCTTGCCAGATCGGTGGCGACGATGCCGAGCGGCAGCTTCATGGCCTCGATCTGCCGGCCGTCGGTGTGCTCGCGCACGTAGCGCGCCAAGCCCTCACCGCGCAGCAGGCCGCGCCCCGGATACATCCAGTCGGTCAAGGCCGATTCGTCCATGCTCTCGGCCAGCGCGCCGAGTTCGGCGCCGCTGTGGCCGGCCGCCCACAGGGCCGCCACCAAGCTGCCGGCCGAGGTACCGACCACGAGGTCGGGCCGGATCCCCTGCTCCTCCAGCACCTGGATCACGCCGATGTGGGCGAAGCCGCGGGCGGCGCCGCCGCCCAGCGCGAGGCCGATGCGCGGCGGCCGGGGTGGCGGCAAC
>NZ_AZSN01000080.1:0-17745 GCF_000576225.1 Methylibium sp. T29-B
CGACCGTGCTCGACGCCGGCTGCGGACTCGGTGCCGGACTCGCGGCGCTGCGCCGCGCCTACCCGCAGGCCCGGCTGGAAGGCGTCGAATGGAGCTGGCCGCTGGCGCTGGCGGCCCGGTTGCGGCACGGCAGAGCGCCGGTCGGCGCCGCAGTCCGCCGCGGCGACATGTGGGCCGAGGACTGGCGCCCCTGCGCCATGGTCTATCTGTTCCAGCGCCCGGAAAGCCTGCCGCGCGCGGTGGCCAAGGCGAGCGCGGAACTGGCCGACGGCGCCTGGCTCGCCAGCCTGGAGTTCCCGGCACTGGCGCTGGAACCGCAGGCCCGGCTGCAGTGCCCCGACGGCCGGCCGCTCTGGCTCTACCGCGCGCCCTTCACCGCCGCGGCCGGAGCAACGGCCCCCGACGCTGCGCCCGCACGGCGCCCAAGTTCCCGCTCCAGGCGCCGATAAGGGCCGGAGCTGGCGCGTTTCGCGCCCCGCTCCGCCTTGCCTCCGGCTGGCCTGCCGTTCGGCCGGCCGGCCGCGCGTCGGGCGGTCCGTCACGTTCTGTCACCGACTGCACGCCTCAAGTCCGGTGACACCGGGCCGATAAGCAAGGACAGAACCCTCCGCAGGGCCTCGGGCTCGCGGCATCTCAACCGGACCGCTCACCATGTTCGTCATCATCGGCTACGTCGTCGCGCTGGGCTGCATCTTCGGTGCCTACGCCATTCACGGCGGGAACATGCAGGTCATCCTGCATGCGATCCCGACCGAGATGATGGCCATCGGCGGCGGCGCGGCCGGCGCCTTCGTGGTCGCCAACCAGCCCAAGACGCTGAAGGCGGTGCTGAAGGCGATCCCGACGCTGCTGAAGGGCTCCAAGTACACCAAGGCGCGCTACATGGAGTTGATGGCGCTGCTCTACGACATCCTGCAGAAGGCCCGCAAGGAAGGCCTGATGGCGATCGAGAAGGACGTCGAGGACCCGCACAACTCACCGCTGTTCAAGAAGTACGCGACGGTCGGCTCCGACCACCACGTGGTGGAATTCGTCACCGACTACCTGCGCATGATGGTGTCGGGCAATCTCAATCCGCACGAGATCGAGTCGCTGATGGACAGCGAGATCGAGACCCATCACCACGAGGCGCACGCCCCGGCCGCCGCGATCGGCCGCCTGGCCGGCGCGCTGCCCGCCTTCGGCATCGTCGCAGCGGTGCTGGGCGTCGTGAACACCATGGGCTCGGTCGGCCAGCCGCCGGCGGTGCTGGGCGGCATGATCGGCTCGGCGCTGGTCGGCACCTTCCTGGGCATCCTGCTGGCGTATGCGGTGGTCGAACCGCTCGGCGGCCTGCTCGAGCAGAAGAACGATGAGGGCTCCAAGGAGCTGCAGTGCATCAAGACCACGCTGCTCGCGAGCATGCAGGGCTATGCCCCGGCGATCGCGGTGGAGTTCGGTCGCAAGACGCTGTACTCGACCGAGCGCCCGTCGTTCAGCGAGCTCGAAGGCCATGTGAAGGGCAAGAAGTGAGCAACCTGACCGAAGCGCCGCCGGGCCGCCGCCGGGCCGCTCCCAAGGCGGACCGCGCCCCAGGGGCCACCCAGGCCCCTTCGTGGCCCATGCGGGCAGGCGCCGTACTCGGCGACGTGGAGGCATGTGATGGCCGGCGACGCGAAGAAACTGCAGCCGATCATCGTCAAGAAGATCAAGAAGGGCGGCCACGCTGCGCACGGTGGCGCGTGGAAGATCGCCTACGCCGACTTCGTGACGGCGATGATGGCCTTCTTCCTGCTGATGTGGCTGCTCGGTTCGACCACCGAGGGCGACCGCAAGGGCATCCAGGACTACTTCAACAACCCGATCAAGGTCTCGATGATGGGCGGCTCGGGGTCCGGAGACTCGTCGAGCGTCGTCAAGGGCGGTGGGCAGGACCTCACGCGCAGCACCGGCCAGGTGAAGCGCGGCGACGTCGAGGCCGAACGCAAGAGCTACACGCTGCAGGCGCTGAAAGCCACGCGCGCGCAGCAGGCCTCCGCCGAGGCGGAGAGCCTGAAGATGCTGAAGGGTCGCGTCGAGTCCAAACTCGCCAACGATCCGCGCTTCAACGAGCTGAAGGCCCAGATCCGCTTCGACATGACGACCGACGGCCTGCGCATCCAGATCGTCGACGAGCAGAACCGACCGATGTTCGCGACCGGCTCCGCCGTCGTGCAACCCTACATGCGCGAGTTGCTTCGCACCATCGGCGGCGTGCTGGCCGAAGTGCCCAACAAGCTGACGCTGGAAGGCCACACCGACACGGCGGCCTTCAGCGCCGGCGCCGGCGGCTACAGCAACTGGGAGCTGTCGGCCGACCGCGCCAACGCATCGCGCCGCGAGCTCATCGCCGGCGGGTTGGCCGACGAGAAGGTGCTGCGCGTGCAAGGCCTGGCTGCCAGCAGCCTGTTCGACCGCGAGCAGCCGCTGAATCCGGTGAACCGGCGCATCAGCATCATCGTGATGAACCGGGAGGCCGAGGACCGCTTCCACGGCAGTGCGGACACCGAGGTGCAGCCGCCGGCCCTGGAAGTTGCGACGGCACTGGCCGAATCGGCCTCAAGTCCGCGGGCCGACACCCGATAACCCGTACAGAACACCGCATGGCCCGCCCCAGGGCAGCATGAACCGATAGCGCGCGAGGACCTTGACCATGAGCACCCCCGACCTCAAATTCCTGATCGTCGACGACTTCTCGACCATGCGCCGCATCGTGCGCGGCCTGCTCAAGGAGATCGGCTACGTCAACGCCGATGAGGCCGAGGACGGCGCCGTGGCGCTGCAGATGATGAAGACCTCGAAGTACGACTTCGTGGTCAGCGACATCAACATGCCCAACATGAACGGCTTCGACCTGCTCAAGGCCGTCAAGGCCGACGACAGCCTCAAGCACATCCCCGTGCTGATGGTGACGGCCGAGGCGCGCAAGGAAGACATCGTGCTGGCCGCACAGACGGGAGCGGCCGGCTACATCGTCAAGCCCTTCACGAAGGCGACGCTGGAGGAGAAGGTCCAGAAGATCATGCAGAAACTGGCGGCCACGGCCTGAAGGACAACAGCCCATGAAGATGGACGACACGGCCTTGCTGGCCCATCCGCCGACGCCCAGTACCTCGCCCGAGGTGTTCCAGCAGCTCGGCGCGATCACGCGCCAGTTGCACGACACCCTCGCGCAGCTCGGCGTCACGCCCAAACTGCAGCAGGCGGCCGAAGGCCTGCCCGACGCGCGCAGCCGCCTCAACTACATCGCCGAGAAGACGGCGGCAGCGGCGAACAAGGTGCTGAACTCGGTCGATCAGGCCAAGATGGAACACACCCGCATCGCCGCCGAGACGCGCCGCATCGCCGCCGCCATCGTCGCCGATCCGGTGAAGGCCGTGGCCTCGGGCTCGGTGATGAACTTCGTCAGCGATGTCGAAGCCGCCACCGCACGCATCGATGCCGATCTGACCGACATCATGATGGCGCAGGACTTCCACGACCTCACCGGCAGGTGGTGGCCAAGGTGGTGTCGCTGGCGAGCGATCTGGAAGACAGCCTGGTGAAGCTGCTGGTGCAGGCGGCACCGCCCGAACAGGCGCAGAAGGTGGTCGAGAACACCATCCTCAACGGCCCGGTGGTCAACCCCGAGGGGCGGACCGACGTGGTGCAGAACCAGGGCGAGGTCGACGACCTGCTGGCCAGCCTGGGATTCTGATCCGGCGAGGGCCGGCGCCTCAGTGACTGCGGCTGGCCGTGCGGAGCAGCGAACGCGAGGGCAGCGGCCGGATCACCCGGCTCGGGCGGTAGGCCGAGCGCACTCGCAGCGGTGGCAGCATCGTAGCCATGGTCGTCGGCATGAGCACCGCGTCTGGCGGCAGCGCCTGGACCCTCGGTGCGGCGCGCGGTGCCTGGGGTGCACGCGCCAGGAAGCGACGGCGCAGCTTGCGAAGCCGCTCCAGATCCGCCGCCGCGATCGAGCACCAGAACGCGGCGAAGACGCCCAGGCAACTCAGCATCCATCCGGCCCCGTCGCCGAGCGGCTGGTCGAGCGGAGTCAGCAGCGTGGCGGCCATCAACGCCAGCGCCATGAACACGGCCAGGTCGAAACAGAGAGCGCCGGCCGTGCGGGTGAAGCAGGCGCTGATCTGCCGCCGTGCGGCGCGCGAAGCGCCTTGCACCTTGCCCACCAGGCGCTGGGCGGTGGCCCAGACCGCCAAGGCGACGGGGCCCGGTTTGTCCACTGTGCTGTCCATGATCGTCATCCTTGCCGGCGCTTCCTTGCCGTAACCGATAAGGTAGCGAATCCCGGTCGCGGCAACACCCCGCGATTGCAGGGCGCGCCACAAGCTGGTGCGGCACTCGATCACGTCCGGAGGAAAGCCCGCCCTCACTGACGCACGCTAAAGGTGCGCTGCACCGCCGTCCGCGCCGGTGATTTCTACAATCACCCGATGCCCAGCCCCGCCGTCCTGAACCTCGCCGCCTACCGCTTCGTCGCGCTCGACGATCTGGAGGCCTTGCGCGAGCGGCTGCTGTCACAGGCCCAGGCGCTGGCCCTCAAGGGCAGCGTCCTGCTGGCCGAGGAAGGCATCAACCTGTTCCTGGCCGGTGCGGAGGCCGACGCCCGCGGTTTCCTGTCGTGGCTGCGCGGCGACGCGCGGTTCGCCGACCTGCAGGCCAAGGAGAGCTGGAGCGAGCGCCCGCCGTTCCAGCGGCTGCGCGTCAAGCTCAAGCGCGAGATCATCCGCATGGACCATCCGACCGTCCGTCCGGTCGACGCCCGCGCACCCGCGGTGGATGCCGCCACGCTGGCGCGCTGGCTCGATGCCGGTCGGTGCGACGCCGGCCGGCCCTTGCTGATGCTTGACACCCGCAACGGCTTCGAGGTCGACGCCGGTCGCTTCGCCGGCGCGATCGACTGGCGCCTGGAGCGCTTCGGCGAATTCCCGGCTGCGCTCGCCGCCCATCGCGCCGAACTCGCCGGCAAGACCGTGGTGAGCTACTGCACCGGCGGCATCCGCTGCGAGAAGGCCGCGTTGCTGATGCGCGAGCAAGGCGTCGAGCACGTGCTGCAGCTCGACGGCGGCATCCTGCAGTACTTCCAGACCGTCGGCGCACGCCACTACGAAGGCGGCTGCTTCGTGTTCGACGAGCGCGGCACGCTCGACGCCGACATGCAGCCGGCCCCGGCGTGAGCGCCCTCGCCGCGGGTCGGGGCGCCCGCTGCCGCCGCCGGCAGGCGCGAGACTTGCTCAAGCGTGATGCCTGCCGCAGTTCGTGCTTGCCCGACTCGGCGGATCGCCACATCGATGCCAAGATCGAATCTCTGCAACGCGCCATCACCGGAGGCTTCATCACCATGCCGGCCCCACTGCTCGCTGCTGCATCCGGCCCCTCGCACCGGAAGGGTCCCGTGTTCTCCCGGACGACGGGACGCTGGATCGTCATGCTGCTCGCCTGGGCAGTCACGACGACGGCACTGGCGGCGGCGTCCGCCGCCGGCACGGCCCCCACCGGTTATGCCGTGCCGATCGGTGGCGAACTGAGGTACGACAACACCGCGGTCTGGTCGCGACTGGTGCAACTGTCGGGCGGACCGGGCTCGCGCTGGGTGGTGATCCCGGCGGCGTCGTCTGCCCCCGAGAAGACCGGCGAGATGGTCGTCGATGCCCTGCAGCGCCACGGCGCCCAGGCCGTGACCCTGCCGGTCGCGCCGGAATGGCAGGGCTACGAAGTGGCCGAGGCGGTGCACGACCCGGTACTGATCGAACAGGTGCTGGCGGCCACCGGCATCTACTTCGCCGGGGGGGCGCAATCGCGCATCACCGACTCGCTGCAACCCGACGGCCTGCCGACGCCGCTGCTGCAGGCGATCTGGAGCGTGTACCGCGCCGGCGGCGTGGTGGCCGGCACCAGTGCCGGCGCCGCGGTGATGAGCGAGACCATGTTCCGAGACGCCTACGACGTGCTGCGTGTGCTCAAGCGCGGCCGTCTCGACGAAGGGCAGGAGATCGGCCGCGGCCTGGGCTTCGTCGGACCCGAACTGCTGATCGACCAGCACTTCCTCAAGCGCGGCCGCATCGGCCGCCTGCTCCCGCTGATGGTGCAGAAGGGCTACCGCCTCGGCCTCGGTGTGGAGGAGAACACCGCCGCGATCCTGCACGACGGCAAGGTCGAGGTGGTCGGCGGCAAGGGCGTGCTGCTGGTCGACCTCGGCGCGGCCTCGCAGGACGGCCGGCTCGACGCCTTCAACCTGCGCAATGCCAAGCTCACCTACCTGGACCGCGGTGACCGCCACGACCTGCACAGCGGCGTCACCACGCCCTCGCTGCAGAAGCTCCAGGGGCAACTGATCGACCCGGGCTCGCCGGACTTCGCGCCGAGCTTCGAGAGCGCGCCGTTCCAGAACGACATGCTCGGCCCCTCGACCATCGTCGACGCGATGGGCTCGCTGCTCGACAACCGCGACACCGAGGCCACCGGGCTGGCCTTCAGCGGCACGCCACGCGCCAGCGATCCGCAGCCCGACCTGGGTTTCGAGTTCCGGCTGCGGCGCGGCCCCGACAGCCACGGCTGGTACACCGGCGCCTTCGGCGGCGACGACTACACGGTGCTCAACCTCTACCTCGACGTCACGCCGATCACCATCGCCCGTCCGCTCTACGGTCCGGCGACCGCCTCCGCGACCGATGCCGTGGTGCCACGCTACGAGCCGCTGGCGCCGACCCTTCCCTGAGCTGTCGCCCGCAGCGGCTAGCATGGCGTCCGGCGACGGCCCGTGCGCTGCGCTCGCGCGCCACCCCCGCCCTTCCAACGACCGCATGAGGACCGCATGACCCGTTTCGCCTCCTTCCTGGCCCTGGCCGCCGTCCTGCTCTTCGCGGCCGAGCCCGGGCTGGCTGCCGACGGGAAGAAGCTGCGCATCGCCGTCGAGGGCGCCTACCCGCCGTTCAGCGAGGTCACACCCTCCGGGCAGTTGAAGGGCTTCGACATCGACATCGCGAACGCGCTGTGCGCCCAGATGAAGACCGAATGCACGCTGGTGCAGCAGGACTTCGACGGCATGATCCCGGCGCTGCAGGCGCGCAAGTTCGACGCCATCGTGGCGTCGATGTCCATCACGCCGGAGCGGCAGAAGGTCGTGGCCTTCACCGAGCGCTACTACCAGACCCCGGCGCGGCTGGTCGCCAAGAACGGGAGCAAGCTGGAGCTCACGCCCGAGGGCCTGAAGGGCAGGAAGATCGGCGTGCAGCGCTCGACCATCCACGACCGCTTCGCCACCGCCACCTTCAAGGGCGCCGAGATCGTGCGCTATACCAAGCAGGACGAGGTCTTCCTCGATCTCGCCGCCGGACGCATCGACGCGACGCTGCAGGACTCGGTGGCCGCCGACGTCGGCTTCCTCAAGACACCGCAGGGCAAGGGCTACGGCTACATCGGCCCGTTCTACGACGACGAGAAGTTCTTCGGCGTCGGCGCCGGCATCGCGCTGCGCAAGGGTGACACCGAGCTGCAGTCGAAGCTCAACGCGGCGATCAAGGGGATCCGCGCCGACGGCACCTACAAGAAGATCCAGGACAAGTACTTCGACTTCGACGTCTACGGCGAAGCGCCGAAGAAGTGAGGCCCGCCGCGCTCGCACCGCCCCGCTGATGCTGCACGGCTATGCCCCCTCGCTGCTGAACGGCACGCTGCTGACCCTGGCGCTGGCGCTGCTGTCGCTGGCCATTGCCGCGGTGCTGGGCCTGGCCGCCGCGAGCGCCCGGCTGTCGCGCTCGCGCTGGCTGCAGGGCGGCGCGCTGGCCTACACCACGCTGATCCGCGGCGTGCCGGACCTGGTGCTGATGCTGCTGGTGTTCTTCGGCGGCCAGCTTGCGGTCAATGCGCTGGCCCAGCAACTGGGCTTCGCGGACTACATCGATGTCGACCCCTTCGTGGCCGGCGTGCTGACGATCGGCTTCGTGTTCGGCGCCTACCTCGGCGAGACCTTCCGCGGCGCCTTCCTTGCACTGGCGCCCGGCCAGCGCGAGGCCGGCCTGGCCTGCGGCATGAGCCGCTGGCAGGTGCTGCGCCGTCTGTTGCTGCCGCAGATGCTGCGCTACGCCCTGCCCGGCCTGTCGAACAACTGGCTGGTGCTGGTCAAGAGCACCGCCATCGTCTCGGTGATCGGCCTGAACGACATGATGCTGCGCGCCACCCAGGCGGCCGGCGCGACGCGCGAGCCCTTCGTCTTCTACGCCAGCGCGGCACTCATCTACCTCGCCATCACCAGCGTCAGCGAGCTGGGCTTCAAGGCGCTGGCCCGCCGTCTCGCGGTCGGCGTGAGGACGGGCGCACTGTGAACTTCGAGGCCATCGCCGAGAGCCTGCCGCTCTACGCGAGCGGCCTCGCCACCACGCTGCAGCTGCTGCTGATCTCGCTGGCGATCGGGCTGGTGGCGGCACTCCCGCTCGCGGTGCTGCGGGTGTCGGCCTCGCGGTGGCTGCACGGCCCGGTGTGGTGCTTCACCTACGTGATCCGTGGCACGCCACTGCTGGTGCAGCTGTTCCTCGTCTACTACGGTCTGGCGCAGTTCGAGTGGGTCCGCGCCAGCATCGCCTGGCCCTGGCTGCAGTCGGCCTGGTTCTGCGCCTGCCTGGCGTTCGCCGTCAACACCTGCGCCTACACCACCGAGATCATCGCGGGCAGCCTGAAGGCCACGCCGCATGGCGAGGTCGAGGCGGCACGCGCACTGGGCCTGTCGCGTGCCCAGGTCTGGCGCCGCATCCTGCTGCCCTCGGCGCTGCGGCGCGCGCTGCCGGCCTACGGCAACGAGGCGGTGCTGATGCTGCACGGCACCTCGCTGGCCAGCGTGGTCACGCTGCTCGACCTCACCGGCGCCGCGCGCGAGGTCAACTCGCGCTTCTACCTGCCTTCGAAGCCTTCCTGACGGCCGCTGCGGTCTACTTGGGCCTGACGCTGGCGCTGGTGGGTGCGCTGCACGCGGCCGAGCGCCGCTGGCTCTCCCACCTGCGCCCGCGCGCCTGAGCCTCCGGAGACCTCCACCACCATGCACCGCCGCGACCACCCCTTGCCCAGCCGCAGTCTCGGCACGCTGCGCACGCTCACCAGCTTCCACTATGGCCCGCCCGGCGGCCCGAAGGTCTACGTGCAGGCTTCGCTGCACGCCGATGAGTTGCCCGGCATGCTGGTCGCGCACCACCTGCGCGAGCGGCTGGCCGAGCTGGAGGCCCGGGACGCGCTGCGCGGCGAGGTGGTCGTGGTGCCAGTGGCCAACCCCATCGGCCTGTCGCAGTGGCTGCTGCGCAGCCCGATCGGCCGCTTCGAACTCGCCAGCGGCGAGAACTTCAACCGCCACTACCCGGCGCTGCGCGACGCGGTGTGGGCGCGCATCGAGCCGTCGCTGGGGCCGGACGCGCAGGCCAACGCCGCGCTGGTGCGGGCGGCGCTGCGCGAATCGGTGGCGCTGCTCACCGTGGAGTCCGAGCTGGAGGCGCAGCGCCGCACGCTGCTGGCGCTGGCCTGCGACGCCGAGGTGGTGCTGGACCTGCACTGCGATGCCGAGGCCGTGCTGCACCTCTACGCCGGCACGCCGCTGTGGCCGCAGACCGAACCGCTGGCACGCTACCTCGGCGCCCAGGCAACCTTGCTGGCCACCGAGTCGGGCGACCAGCCCTTTGACGAGGCCTGCTCGCAGATCTGGTGGGAGCTGGCCGAGAAGGCCGGCCTCGCGCGGCCGATCCCGCTGGGCTGTCTGTCGGTGACGGTCGAGCTGCGCGGCATGGCCGACGTGGGCCACGCGCAGGCGCGCCAGGATGCGCAGGCGCTGGTCGACTTCCTGACCCATCGCGGCCTGGTCGCCGGCGAGGCCCCGCCGCTGCCGCCGCTGCCCTACCCCGCCACGCCGCTGGCCGGTTCGATGCCGGTCACCGCGCCGGTCAGCGGCGTCCTGGCCTGGCACCGCGGGCCCGGCGACTGGGTGCGCGAAGGCGAGCTGATCGTCGACGTGATCGACCCGATCAGCGGCCAGATGACGGCGCTGGCGAGCGCGACCGACGGCCTGCTCTACGCCCGCGAGAACCTGCGCTTCGTGACGGCCGGCACCCGGCTGGCCAAGGTGGCCGGCCAGGAGGCCCGGCGGACCGGCAAGCTGCTGGGTGCCTGAGGCATGAGCGGCGATCCCAAGCTCCAGGCCCTGGGCCTGTACAAGCGCTACGGCGCTCACGAGGTGCTGAAGGGCGTGTCGCTCACGGCGCGTGCCGGCGACGTGATCACGGTCGTCGGCTCCAGCGGCTCGGGCAAGAGCACGCTGCTGCGCTGCCTGAACCTGCTCGAGCAGCCGAGCCAGGGCCGCCTGCTGCTCGGCAGCGAGGAACTGGCGCTGGTGCCCGACCGCGACGGCAGCCTGCGCGCCCGCGACGCGAAGCAGCTGCAGCGCTGGCGCGCACGGCTGGCGATGGTGTTCCAGTCCTTCAACCTGTGGCAGCACCTGACCGCACTGCAGAACGTGATCGAGGCACCGATGCAGGTGCTGGGCCTGGGCAAGGCCGAGGCCACCGAGCGCGCGCAGGCGCTGCTGGCGCGCGTGGGCGTGGCGCACCGCGCCAGCACCTTCCCGGCCCACCTGTCGGGCGGCGAGCAGCAACGCGTCGCGATCGCGCGTGCGCTGGCGATGGAGCCCGAGGTGATGCTGTTCGACGAGCCGACCTCGGCGCTCGACCCCGAGCTGGTGGGTGAGGTGCTGAAGGTGATGCGCGATCTGGCGGCCGAGGGCCGCACGATGATCGTCGTCACGCACGAGATGGGCTTTGCGCGCGAGGTGTCGAACCACACGCTGTTCCTGCACCAGGGCCTGATCGAGGAACAGGGCCCGCCGCGCGAGGTGCTGGCGCAGCCGCGCAGCGAACGGCTGCGGGCCTTCCTCTCGGGCGGGCTGAAATAGGCCGGCAGGACCCTCAGTCGCCGCGCAGCACCGCCAGCACCTCGGAGCGGAACTCGCGCTGGTAGAGGATGTAGACCACGCCCGCGGTCGCCAGTGCAAACGCCAGCGGCGAGAAGAACCAGGCGATCGCCGCGAACGCGAAGTAGTAGGCCCGCAGGCCGTCGTTGAAGGTCTCGGCGGCCATGCCGACCACCCGCCCGGCGCGGTCGGCGAAGGCCTCGCGCTGCGCCTGCCCCACCTCGCCGAGCGCGTCGTAGGCCTTGGCCTCGGGGGCCGACGCGACCAGCAGTGCACCGAAGGTGTACTGCCGCAGGCTCCAGGTGAAGCGGAAGAAGGCATAGACGAACACCGCCGTCAGCAGCAGCAGCTTCAGGTCGAACACCAGCGCGGTGGTGCGCGTGGCGAACGGCAGCTCCTGCACCAACTCGGTCGCGCGGTCCGAGGTGCCCAGCAAGGCCAGCAGGCCGCCGATGATCAGGATCGTGGTCGACGCGAAGAAGCTCGGGCTGGTCGACAGGTTCTGCACCACCACGCCATCGACCACCCGCACCTCGCGGTGCGTGGTCTGCAGCATCCACTGGCGTCGGATGCGGTTGGTGGCGCCAAGAATGGACGCATGCGTGGCCGCGCGGCGGCTGGCGAAGGTCGCATAGCCTGACCACGCGGCGAAGAACCAGCCGACCGCGGCCCAGTCGGCCCAGGGCAGCAGCGACAGCAGGGTCGTGAACGACATCGTGGAGAACGGCGACATGGACACGATGCTAGTCCACTGCCGTCCCGTCGCGCCACGCCGGTGCGCACGGCGCCTTCCCTTAAAGTCGCGCCTCGGTCCTTCCTCCCCAGTGCATGAGTGTCCAAGAACACGCGGTCCTGATCGTCGGCGCCGGCTTCGCCGGCCTGGGCATGGCCATCCGGCTGCGTCGCGACGGCATCGACGACTTCGCGATCCTCGAACGCGCCGACGCGGTGGGCGGCACCTGGCGGGACAACCGCTACCCCGGTTGCGCCTGCGACGTACCCTCGCACCTGTACTCCTATTCGTTCGAGCCCAACCCGCGCTGGACCCGTGCCTACGCGCCCTGGCACGAGATCCGCGACTA
This sequence comes from Methylibium sp. T29-B, assembly GCF_000576225.1. Taxonomy (NCBI): domain Bacteria; kingdom Pseudomonadati; phylum Pseudomonadota; class Betaproteobacteria; order Burkholderiales; family Sphaerotilaceae; genus Methylibium; species Methylibium sp. T29-B. The sequence goes on from NZ_AZSN01000080.1 coordinate 12,043, forward strand.
CCTCGAGCACTGCGTGCGCAAGTACCGACTCGGCCCGCACCTGCGCTTCGGTGCGGCGCTGCGCGAGGCCCGCTGGGACGCCACGACCGGTCGCTGGCAGGTGCTCACCGCCGACGGTCGACGGTTCAGCGCGCCGGTGTTGATCGCAGGCCTCGGTGGCCTCAGCAACCCGGCGCTGCCACGCATCGAGGGCATCGAGCGCTTCGCCGGCCTCAGCGTCCACAGCGCCGCCTGGCCCGACGGGCTGGACCTGACCGGGCGCCGCGTCGCGGTGATCGGCACCGGCGCCAGCGCGATCCAGCTCGTGCCGCAGCTGGCCGGCCGGGCAGCGCAGGTCGATCTCTACCAGCGCACGCCGGCCTGGGTGCTGCCCAAGGCCGACCGCGCGCTGCACGACTGGGAGCGCCGGCTGTTCGCGCGCTGGCCGTTCGCCCAGCGGATCGCCCGCGGGGCAAGCTACTGGCTGCACGAGGCACGCGCGATCCCGCTGGTGCAGCAGCCCCGATGGCTGCGCGTGGGCGAGGCCGAGGCGCGCCGCCACCTGCGCAGCCAGATCGCGGACCCGGCTCTGCGTGCCCGCCTCACGCCCGACGATACGCTGGGCTGCAAGCGCGTGCTGCTGTCGAACGACTACTACCCGGCGCTGGCGCGGCCGGATGTCGAACTGGTGAGCGAGTCGATCCGCGAGATCACGCCGCGCGGCGTGGTCACGGCCGACGGCCACGAACGCGTGGCCGACGTGCTGGTGTGGTGCACCGGCTTTCGCGTGCAAGGGCGCCTGCCGGCCGGCACGCTGGTCGGGCGCGACGGGCTGGACCTGCGCGACGCCTGGGAGCAGGCCAGCGAGGCCTATCTCGGCACCACCGTCGCCGGCTTTCCCAACCTGTTCCTGCTGAACGGGCCGAACACCGGGCTCGGCCACACCTCGGTGCTGCTGATGATCGAGGCACAGCTGGCCTACATCGGCGACGCGCTGCGCACGCTGCGCGAGCGCGGGCTGCGCAGCGTGGAGGTGCGGCGCGAGGCGCAGGACGCCTACAACGCAGAGCTGCAGCGCCGCCTGGCCGGCACCGCCTGGGCCAGCGGCTGCCGCAGCTGGTACCTCGACCGCAACGGCCGCAACACCGTCATCTGGCCGGGTTTCACCTTCGAGTTCCGGCGCCGCACGCGCCGCTTTGACGCGGGGGCCTACCGGTTCGAACCCGCCGCGCCCTGAAGCGGCGCGGCGTTTCGCTGCCGCGACTCAGCCGGCCGTCACCAGGTGCTGGTGGAACCAGTCGGTGACGGCTGCGCCGGCGATGTGGAAGTCCTGCACGTAGGCATCGAAGTGGCCGCCCTTCAGCAGCACCAGCTTCTTCGGCTCTAGCGCACGCTCATAGGCCGCCAGCGCCTCGTCGGCGACCGTCAGGTGGTCCTGCAGCGCGACGATCATCAGCAGCGGCGTCGGGCTGATGTAGGCGATGTGCGCCCCCGGCTCGTACTCGCCGAACATCTCCACCGAGCGCAGCGTGATCTCGTTCTTCCACGACGGTGCGCGCAGCAGGTGGGTCGCGTTCATGAACGACCACGAATCGGCGGTCGGCAACGCTGCCGGCCCGGCCGGGTCTTCCGAGATGATCGGCATCGTCATCGGCGGCTCGCCGCGCAGGCGGGCCCGGCGGTCCTGGTCGAACAGCGCGCGCAGTCCGGCGAACTGGTCGGCGCGCACCAGCCGGCGCGCATTGCGGTGGCCGGAGATCAGCGGCACCTGCGAGGCCACGCACTTGACGCGCCGGTCGAGCGCCGCGACGACCAGCACGTGGCCGCCGCTGTAGCTGGAGCCGAACACGCCGATGCGCTCGGCGTCGGTCTGCGGCAGCGTCTCGGCGTAGGTGATCGCGTCGCGGTAGTCGCGGATCTGCTGCAGCGGATCGACCTCCTGGCGCGGCAGGCCGTCGCTGGCGCCGAGGTTGCGGTTGTCGTAGACCACCGAGGCCACGCCGACGCCGGCCAGGGCCTCCGCGTAGTGGTCGAGGTACATCTCCTTGACGGCCGAGAACCCGTGCGACATGACCACGGTGGGGAACTTCGGCCCGCCACCGCCCGGCACGTAGTGCCAGCCTCGCAGGGTGGTGCCGTCTTCGGTCTTGAATTCGATATCGTGTCTCATCGTGCAGTCTCCTGAGACCCGCAGCGTCGCCCGAAGCGGGCCCTCGGACAAGCGGTTGTTTACCCTGCGTGGGCGTCCCAGGAACGAGACACGGCGCCGGCCGGCACGACTGTTCCGTTTCGTGCCAGGACCGCGACTCAGGCGCTGAGCGCGGTGGCCGTCTTCACCAGCGCGGCCAGCACGCCGTGCAGGGCCCGGGCCTGCTTCTCGTCGGCCAGCGCGCCTTCGGCGGTGAAGGCCTGGGCCGCATTGCCGAGCGCGAACTGCGGCGGGATCACCAGCATCGCCGGATTGATGGACAGGAAGTTGCGCAGCACCAGCAGCTGCGCAGTCCACCCAGCGCGCCCGGCGAGGCGCTCAGCAGCGCGGTCGGCTTGCCGTTCATCGCCTTCATGCCCTCGGGCAGTCGCGATACCCAGTCGATGGTGTTGATCAGCAGCGGCGTGGGAAAGGCGTTGTACTCCGGCGAGACCACCACGAAGGCGTCGTGGCCTGCCATCTGCCGCGCCAGCGTGCCGGCGCCGGCCGGCACGCCCTGCGCCGCCTCGAGGTCGGCGTCGTAGACCGGCAGCGCCAGCGCGCGCAGGTCGGCCACGCTGGGCTCGGCACCCAGCTCGCGGAGCACGGCCGCGGCCGCCTGCGCGAGCTGGAGGTTCCACGAGCCCGTGCGGGCACTGCCCGGGATCAACAACACGCGCAGACCGGCCATCGTTCACTCCTTACTTGTTCAGACGAGCGGCCATTGTGGCGACCCGCGCGCCGAACAGGCGGGCGGTCTCCAGATCGCCCGGCAGCATCTCGTCGACACTGGCGTCCGACGGGCTCTGCGCCATGGCACCCGAGAACGACGCCACGTAGTTGATGTCGTTGCGCCCCGCAGCCTTGCTGTTGCTTGGCATCAGGCCGGTGCCGACCCACACGCCGCTGTGCTGCATCGCCAGCGTGAACAGGTAGTGCAGCGTCGACAGCTTGTCGCCGTTCATCGAGGCGCTGTTGGTGAAGCCGGCGAACAGCTTGTCCTTCCAGGCTTGGCCGAACCAGGGCTTGCTGGAGGCGTCGGCGAACTTCTTGAACTGCCAGCTCACGCTGCCCATGTAGGTCGGCGAGCCCATGATGATGGCGTCGGCCGCGGCCAGCTTCTCCCAGCCACCCTCAGGCAGGTTGCCCTCGGCGTCGATGGCCAGCAGTTCGCCGCCGGCGCCCTGGGCCACCGATTCGGCCATGCGGCGGGTGTGGCCGTAGCCGCTGTGGAACACGATCACGATCTTGGACATGGTGGATTCCTTTCGAGGAGGTCGAGACAGGGGACGGGAATGCAAAGCCCGGCGCGCCTCAGCGCGCCAGGTCGAACACGATCACTTCGGCGCCCTCGCCGTGGCTCAGCTCGAGCCGGCTCTCGCCGTCGAGCTGGGCCGCGTCGCCGGCCTGCAGCGCCCGGCCGTTCACGCTGACGCTGCCGCGGGCCACGTGCACATAGGCCAGCCGCTTCGGGTCGAGCACCAGTGCGGCGGCTTCGGCGCCGTCGAACAGGCCGACGTACATCGCGGCATCGGCATGCAGCGTCACCGCGCCGTCGCGGCCGTCGGGCGAAGCCACGAGCTTGAGCACGCCGCGCTTGCTGTCGGCCGCGAAGTGCTTCTGCTCGTAGCCCGGCGCGACGCCCTGCGCTTCCGGCAGGATCCAGATCTGCAGGAAATGCGTGGTCTGCTGCGTCGCGTGGTTGAACTCGCTGTGGCGGATGCCGGTACCCGCGCTCATGCGCTGCACGTCGCCGGGCTGGATGGCCGCACCGTTGCCGATGCTGTCCTTGTGCCCCAGTGCGCCGTCGAGCACGTAGCTGATGATCTCCATGTCGCGGTGGCCGTGCGTGCCGAAGCCGGTCCCGGGCGCGATGCGGTCCTCGTTGATGACGCGCAGGTTGCCGAAGCCCATGTGGGCCGGGTCGTGGTATTCGGCGAACGAGAAGCTGTGGTGGCTCTTGAGCCAGCCGTGGTCGGCATAGCCCCGTTCGGCAGACTTGCGCAGGGTGATCATCGAGGACTCCTGGTGGGGCGGTGGAGGTCACCGCGATGAATCCAATGTAGGAGGGGCTCGGGTCGCGATCGCCCACTGCGGCTTGATGGCATCATTCAAAGTCCTTGAAGCTGGAAAGCCCGATGAGCGACCGACGCAACGTCCTGACGCCCGAAGCGCTGACCATGGTCGACCTGATCGCCCGCACCGGCAGCTTCGCGGCGGCAGCGCGCGAGCTGGGCAAGGTGCCGTCGGCGCTGACCTACAGCGTGCGTCAGCTCGAGGACGCGCTCGACGTGCTGCTGTTCGACCGCAGCTCGCGCCAGGCCAAGCTCACCGCCGCCGGCGAGGAGCTGCTGCACGAGGGCCGGCGGCTGCTGCTGGAGATCGACGCGGTGGCCAACCGCGTCAAGCGCGTCGCCACCGGCTGGGAGACCCAGCTCACCGTCGCGGTCGACAACATCCTGGCGCCCACCGCGGTGTTCGAGCTGGTCGAGGCCTTCTACACGCTGCGCGTCGCGACCCGCCATGCCCCAGACAGCCCGCCGCCGACGCGGCTGCGGCTGCGCAGCGAGGTGCTGTCGGGCACCTGGGAGGTGCTGGCCACCGGCCGGGCCGACCTGGCGATCGGCCTGGCCGGGGATCCCTCGCAGGGCAGCAGCGGCATCCGCTGCGAACCGCTGGGCTCGCTGGACATGCGCTTCGCGGTGGCTCCCCACCATGCGCTCGCGGCCCTGCCCGAGCCGCTGTCGGCCGAGACGATCGCCGCGCACCGCGTGGTCGCCATCGCCGACAGTGCGCACAGTTTCGCGCCGATGACGCTGGGCGTGCAGCCTGGCCAGGATGTGCTCACCGTACCCTCCCTCGCCGCCAAGCTGGAGGCGCTGCTGCGCGGACTGGGCTGCGGCTCGATGCCCGAGCCGCTGCTGCGCCGCCATGCCGAGGCCGGTCGGCTGGTGATCAAGCAGACTACGCTGCCGACGCGCAACCTCGGCCTGCACTACGCTTGGCATGCGCCGGGCAACAGCGCGCCGGGCCTGGCCTTGCAATGGTGGCTGTCACAGCTGCGCAGCGGGGCCACGCAGCGGGCGCTGCTGGAGCAGCACGCCGGGCTGGTGCTCTGAGCACCTGAACCCGGCGGCGCCCCGTTCAATCGGTGCAGACGCGCTGCACCCAGCAGGCTGCGGCCAGCACGTCGGCCGCGCCGCCGGGTGACAGGCGCCGCGCCACGAACGCGCGGTGGATGGCTTCGGCCTGCGCTGACGCATCGCCCTGCGCGGCGCCGCCGGCCGCGAGGAAATTCGCCGCGGCACCCTGCGCGTAGCGCAGTCCCGGCAGGCCGCCGCGGTGGGCCAGGTTGGTGTCGTCCAGCACGGCGATCACGTGGAACAACGCCTCGAGCCGTGCGGCGCGCACCGCGAGGCCGTGCGCCAGCGCCCGGCGCAGCGCTGGCACGGCCACCTCGAACAGCACCGGCAGGCCCAGCGCGGCTTCCTCGCTGGCACCGCGCAGGCCGTGCTGCTGCGTCACGCGCTGGCCGG
>NZ_AZSN01000081.1:0-17695 GCF_000576225.1 Methylibium sp. T29-B
CCCGCCGCCGCGCCCCAACCGGCGGGCGCTGCGCGCCGCGACCAGCTCACTCGACCGCGGGGCCTGGCTGCTGGTGCAGCGCTGCGACCTGTGGGACCGGCTCGACGTGGCCACTCACGAGCTGTTGTGCGAGGTGCTCGACCCCCACGGCAGCTTCTTCCGTTGGCTCGACCGCCGCTTCCACGAAGAGGGCCCGCTATCGCCGCAGACCCTGCTCGCCGAGATGCAGGCCGGCGGCGAAGGCCCGGGACTGGCCGAACTGGCACAGCGCATCGGGGCGCTGCACGAGGTGGAGGTCGGCGAGCACGCCGAGGCCGAGCTGCGGGTGGTGGCCGACCGCGTGCGCCTCGATGCGTTGGAGCGCGATCTGGAAAGCCTCACCGCTGCCGAGCCGCTGACCGCAGACATGCTGGACACGATCCGTCGTACCCGCCAGAACGCCGACGAGATCAAGCGCCGCCTCGCGCGCGGGCAGACCACAGCGAGTTCCTGACCCTGCGGCTTTGACGCCCGACCAGGAATCGCCGATAATCGTTGGCTAGTCGTATGCGGCAAGAGTGAGCGCAGCACCTCCGGGCCCCGGCCACCCTCGACAAGGGTTACCAACAGGCCACCTTCCCCCGCCAGGCTGCACCTTCAGGACACTCACGCGAGCTTGCCCGCCAACGCCGATGCCCCGACGGCCCCCTACGGCCCGACGGCTGCCCGACCTGTGTCTGCACGGTGCCTCTCACGGCCATGCGGTGCCAGGGCGGCGCACGGCGCATGGCTTCAGGCACCCGAGACACCCATCCTCCAAGGAATCGCATGACCGCGAAGAAGAGCGCTCCCGCCCCTGCGAGCAAGCCATCGAAGGCCGCCGCGCCGGCGCCGGCCGCCAAGGCCGCAGCCAAGCCGACCGGCAAGGCCGAGACCGACCCGAAGAAGGCCAAGGCAGCTGCCGCTCCTCCGGCCAAGACCTCGGCCAAGACGGCCAAAGCCGCCGCGCCCGAGGCCCCCAAGGGCAAGCCGGGCCGCAAGCCGGCCGCCAAGCAGGCGCTGCCAGTGCTCGACGAGGACCTGGGCGACATCGAGGCCGACCTCGAAGGCGAAGCCAGCGCCGAGGACACCGGTGGCGACAAGCCCAAGGCCAAGCCGCTGCGCATGAAGGTCTCGCGCGCCAAGGAGCGCGCGCTGATGCGCGAATTCGGGCTCGATGAGACGGCGCTGACCGAGGACGAGGTGGCCAAGCGCCGCCAGGAGCTCAAGACGCTCATCAAGATGGGCAAGACGCGCGGTTTCCTGACGCACCAGGAAATCAACGACCACCTGCCCGAAAAGCTGATCGAGGCCGAGATCCTCGAGGCCATCGTGTCGATGCTCAACGACATGGGCATCGCCGTCTACGAGCAGGCACCGGATGCCGCCACGCTGCTGATCGCCGGCGGCTCCACCGCGACGTCGACCGACGAGGAGGCCGAGGAAGAGGCCGAGGCGGCGCTGTCGACCGTCGATTCCGAGTTCGGCCGCACCACCGACCCGGTGCGCATGTACATGCGCGAGATGGGCACGGTGGAACTGCTGACGCGCGAGGGCGAGATCGAGATCGCCAAACGCATCGAGGGCGGGCTGCAGGCGATGATGCTGGCGATCAGCGAATCGCCCACCACGATCGCCGAGATCCTGGTGCTGGCCGACAAGATCCGCGCCGGCGAGATGCAGATCTCCGAGGCGGTCGACGGCTTCGTGTCGAACGAGGAGGCCGACGACTACGTGGCCGAGGAGGACTTCGACGAGTTCGACGAGGAAGACGACGACGACGGCAACGGCGGCTCGAAGGCGCTGACCAAGAAGCTCGAGGAACTGAAGACGCAGGCGCTGGTGCGCTTCGACGAACTGCGCACGCACTTCGACCGCATGCGCAAGGCCTACGAGAAGGAAGGCTACAAGTCGCCCGCCTACAACCGCGCGCAGATGGGCGTGAGCTCCGAGATCATGAGCCTGCGCTTCACGGTCAAGACCATCGAGCGGCTGTGCCAGATCCTGCGCTCGCAGGTCGACGACATCCGCCGCTACGAGCGCGAGCTGCGCAAGATCGTGGTCGACAAGTGCGGCATGCCGCAGGACCACTTCATCAAGACCTTCCCGCCGAACTCGCTGAACCTGAAGTGGGCCGAGAAGGAGATCGCGGCCAACAAGTCGTACAGCGCGGTGATGGCGCGCAACCTGCCGCCGATCCAGGACCTGCAGCAGAAGCTGATCGACCTGCAGAGCCGCGCGGTCGTGCCGATCGACGACCTGAAGCTCATCAACAAGAAGATGAACCAGGGCGAGAAGGCCTCGCGCGACGCAAAGAAGGAGATGATCGAGGCCAACCTGCGCCTGGTGATCTCGATCGCCAAGAAATACACCAACCGCGGCCTGCAGTTCCTCGACCTCATTCAAGAGGGCAACATCGGCCTGATGAAGGCGGTGGACAAGTTTGAATACCGCCGCGGCTACAAGTTCTCGACCTACGCCACGTGGTGGATCCGCCAGGCCATCACGCGCTCGATCGCCGACCAGGCGCGCACCATCCGCATCCCGGTGCACATGATCGAGACGATCAACAAGATGAACCGCCTGTCGCGCCAGCACCTGCAGGAATTCGGCTTCGAGCCGGACGCCCCGACGCTGGCCGAGAAGATGGAGATGCCCGAGGACAAGATCCGCAAGATCATGAAGATCGCCAAGGAGCCGATCTCCATGGAGACGCCGATCGGCGACGACGACGACAGCCACCTGGGCGACTTCATCGAGGACACGAACAACACGGCGCCGATCGAGGCGGCGATGCAGGCCGGCCTGCGCGACGTGGTGAAGGACATCCTCGACTCGCTGACCCCGCGCGAGGCCAAGGTGCTGCGCATGCGCTTCGGCATCGAGATGAGCACGGACCACACGCTGGAGGAAGTGGGCAAGCAGTTCGACGTGACGCGCGAGCGCATCCGCCAGATCGAGGCCAAGGCGATCCGCAAGCTCAAGCACCCGAGCCGGTCCGACAAGCTGCGCACGTACCTGGACAATCTCTGAGCGCGGCCCTGTCCGCCCGAAGCCCGGCCTTGCGCCGGGCTTTTTTCATGCTGGACTTGTTGGGGATGGAGGCGTCCTGCCACGCGGGATAAACTTTGCGTGACATATCTCACGCCGGCTTGATGACTTCACTGCTCCAACGCACCGTTCTGTTTGCCGACCTGCGCGGCAGCACCGGCCTGTTCGAGAAGCTCGGCAACGCCGAGGCGGCGTCGGTCGTGACGCAGAGCGTCGCCCTGATGGCGCAGATCGTCGGCAGTTGCGGCGGCCAGGTCGTCAAGACGCTGGGCGATGGCCTGATGGCGGTGTTCGAGCAGCCGCAAGGTGGCATCGAGGCCGCCGACGAGATGCACGAGTCGCTGGACCGCATCGTCGCCGGCGCACCGCAGAGCGGCACGCGCCGGCAGGCGCTGAAACTGCAGGTCGCCATGGCGCACGGCGAGGTCGTGGAACTCAATGGCGACTGCTTCGGCGACGCCGTGAACGTGGCGGCTCGCCTGCTCGACAGTGCCGGGGACAACGAGACGCTCACCACCCAGCAGGTGCTCGACGGACTGGACGCCGAGCACCGCAGCCGCTTCCGCTCCCTCAGCAAGCTGCAGCTGCGTGGCCGCCAGGAGCCGGTGCAGGTCTACCGACTCGATGCGCGGCGCTTCGGCGAGACCGTGGCCACGCTGTTCGAGGGCTCGGTGCCGATGCCGGCGCCGGACGGTATCCGCCTGGCCTGGCTGGACGTCACCCGGGTGTTCGCCGGCGTCGATCTGCCCGCCGTGCTGGGCCGAAGCCCGCAGGCAACCTACTGCATCGACGACACGCGCGTCTCGCGCTCGCACGCCCGCGTCGAATGGCACGGCGGCACCTTCCAGGTGAGCGACCTCAGCTACAACGGCACCTACGTCCGCTTCGCCGGTCGCGACGAGGTGATCGCGTTGCGCCGCGGCAGCTGCACACTGCACGGCCGCGGCGTGATCTGCCTCGGTGCCTCACCGACCGACCCGACGGCCCCGACCGTCAACTTCGACGTGCTGAGCTTCCAGGACACCGAGCCGCGCTCGACCGACTGAGCTCCTCAGACACCCAATCGGTCGGCCAGTGCGAGCAGATCAGGCCCCTGCCAGCAGCGCACCCCGGGCCTGATGATGTCGCCTTCTCCTCCCTCACCGTCGCGGCGCACCCAGGCGGCCTGCATGCCAGCGTCGAGCGCACCGTGCACGTCGAGCCGCAGATCGTCACCGACGTGCAGCACTTCATTCGGTGCGCAACCCAGACGCTCGCAGGCCGCGGCGAAGATGCGAGGATCGGGCTTGCCGACCCCGAATTCTCTCGCCGCGAGGCTGCCTCGGAACCAGGGTTGCAGCCCGATCCGCGCCAGATCGGCGTTGCCGTTGCTCAGTGCGAACAGCGGCCAGCGCGCAGCCAGCCGCTGCAGCGCCGGCAGCGAATCGGCATAGAGATCGACGCGCTGTCGCTCGGCGAGAAAGACCGAGAACGCGGCGTCGAGCAAGGATTCCGTTTCCCCCGCCGCGACCAGCAGGCGCCGGATGCTCTCGCGCCGCAGGCACTGAGATCGTGCGCCCAGTCAGGTCGCTCGCGCGCCACCGCCTCGCGGTCGGCCCGCATCGCGGCCAGGTCGAACCGCTCGGTGACGCGCGGCGCATGCCGCTGCAGCCAGGCCTGCAAGGCCGATTCGGCGCGCGCGATGGTCGGCCAGATCGGCCACAGCGTGTCGTCCAGATCCAGCGTCAGCGCGCGGAGCTTGCCCGTGTCCAGGTTCATTGCAGATCGCCCCCGGACGCAGTGTGACCGAAGCACGGCGCCATGGGGCCGGCCGCGACCATCGCCGCCTCCGGGCGTGACGCTCCGCTACATTACGTTGCCTCTCCAACCGGTGACCGACCGCTGAATGAAATCGGCCCCAGCGCCCGCCGACGATGCCGAGCGCCTGCGCGTCCTGCATGAACTGCGCCTCCTCGACACCGAGGTAGACCCCGCTTTCGCGGCGATCGCGCGGCTCGCCCAGCAGCACAGCGGCTGGACCGTCGGCGCGATCAGCCTGGTCGCCGCCGACCGCCAGTGGTTCCCCGCGTCGGTCGGCCTCGAGGTTCGCGAGACGCCGCGCAAGGTCGCCTTCTGCGCACACACCGTCCTCGGGAACGATGCGATGGAGGTCGTCGATGCGCAGCGGGACGAACGATTTGCCGACAACCCGCTCGTCGTCGGCGCCCCGCGCCTTCGTGCCTATGCCGCGGTGCCCGTGCAGGTCGACGGCCAACGGATCGGCACCGTCTGTGCGATCGACGCACGACCCGGGCGACTGCCCCCCGATGCCCTGGCCACGCTGCGCGATCTGGCGACGCTGACCAGTGCCTTGCTTCAGGCGCGGCTTCAGGAACAGCGCTCGCGCCTGCAGGAAAGCCGCGTGCGCGGTGCGAGCCGCGCCGGCAGCGACTGGCTCTGGGAGACCGACGAGCACGGCACGATCAGCTGGGTGTCCGACAGCGTGGAAGCCCACACGGGTCATCCTCCCAGTCATGAGGTGGGCCGGTTCGGCCAGGGCATGCACCGCGCGCGCGACGATGAGCATCGCGCTTCCTGGGAGGCCCTGGTGGCCGCACGGGCGCAACGGCGGCCCTTTCGCAACGCCGTCGCCGATCGCGACGCGGCGCACGGCACGATCACGATCGCCACCAGCGGCGACCCGGTCTTCGATGCCACGGGACAGTTCAAGGGCTATCGCGGCGCCGCGCGCAACATCACCGAGGAACTGAACCGGCGCACCCAGGAACAGCGCACCCAGGCGCTGCTGCAGGCGGCCATCGAAGGCGTCGCCGCCGGCGTGATGGTCAGCGACCCCAGCGGCCGCATCGTGCTGAGCAACACCGCCTGGCGCACCGGCATGCAGCGCTTCCTGCCCGAGTGGCCGTCCCACTGGCCGGATCTCGTCCACGCGCTGCTGCGGGCCGGCGCTTATCCCGACGCCAGCGGCCGTGAGGCCGAGTTCGCCGCATGGCGGCTCGGGCTCACGACCGCCGAGGGTCGTCAGCACGAGCTGCGCTTCGGCCAGCAGCACGTGCTGGTGACCGACCAGTTGCTGGCCGATGGCAGCGTCATTCACCTGTCGATCGACATCACGCGGCGGCGCCGCACCGAGCTCGAACTCGCCGAGCAGCAGGCCCGGCTCGGAGCCGTGCTGCGTTCACTGCCCGATCTGTGGTTCGTGATCGATGCCGAAGGCCGCCACGTCGAGTGCAGCGACGAACGGCACCCGAGCCTGCTTCGGCCTTTCGGGGAGTTGCGCGGCAAGCACTTCGCCGAGGCCGTGCCCGAACCGCTGGCGAGCCTGGCCATGCGCTCGATTGCCGAGGCGCTACGCAGCGGCGAAGTGCAGCGAATCGAGTACGAACTGCCGACGCTGGACGGCCGGGTTCGCAACTTCGAAGCCCGCATCTCGCCGATGGGCGACGACCGCGTGCTGTACCTGACGCGCGATCTGACCGAATTGCGCCACCTGGAACGCAATGTCCAATTGATGCAGCGCGCGCTGGAGGCCGAGGCTGCCCTGCCGATGGTGGTCGCCGACGCCACCCAGCCTGATCTGCCGCTGATCTACGCCAACACCGCCTTCGAGCGCCTGAGCGGCCTGCCGCTCGACCAGGTGATCGGTCGCAACTGTCGCTTTCTGCAGGCCGGCGATCGCGACCAGCCCGGACTGACCCGGCTGCGCGAGGCGCTTGCCGCCGAACGCGCGTGTACCGTTACGCTGCGCAACCAGCGCGCCGACGGCACCTCCTTCATCAACGAGCTGCACGTGGCACCGGTACATGACGCGCTGGGCCGCGTGACCCATTACGTCGGCGTGCAGCACGACGTGACGGAGCGCAGCCGCGCCGAGCAGCAGCTCGCGCTCAGCGAGACGCTCTACCGCTCGGTGGCGGCGTCGATCACCGACGGCCTGCTGGTCATCGGGCCGGATCGCCGGATCGTCACCGCGAACCCGTCCGCCTGTACGCTGCTGGGGGCCCGCGCAACGACGCTGGCTGGACAGCGCCTCGGGCGCCTGGGTTACAAGCTGCTGGAGGAAGACGGGCGCCTGGTCGAGCACGACCGGCATCCGGTTCGCGAGGTGCTCTTGAGTGGCCGGAGTGCGCTCGACCGGGTGCATCGGCTGCGACGGCCGGACGGCAGCGAGCGCCTGCTGCGCCTGAACGTGCAGCCGCTGCGCGCCCATCCCGACGACAGCCGGCTTTCCTGCGTGGTGACTTTCCGCGACATCACCGCCCAGCGTGGCGCGGAGGCCGAGTTGGCCCAGGCCGAGGCGCGTTGGAAGTTCGCGCTCGAAGGCGCCGGCGACGGCATCTGGGACTACGACGAAGATACGCAACTGGTCTTCTACTCGCCGCGCTGGAAGGCCATGCTCGGCTACCGCGATGACGAGATCGGCACCTCGACCCGCGAGTGGTCGCGCCGCATCCACCCCGAGGATCGCCCGGGCGTGATCGACGCCATCCGGCGCTACCGCGCCGGCGAGATCACCGAATACCGCACCGAACACCGACTGCGCCACAAGGACGGCCAGTGGATCTGGGTCTACGAGCGCGGCAAGATCGTCGAGCGCCGGGCCGACGGCAGCCCGCGGCGCATCGTCGGCACGCACACCGACGTCACGCGCCAGAAGATGGCCGAACAGGCGTTGCGCGACAAGGCCGCAGCCGAGCTGGCGAGCCAGGCCAAGAGCGCATTCCTCTCGCGCATGAGCCACGAGATGCGTACCCCGCTGAATGCGGTGATCGGCTTCGCGCAGCTGCTGCGCAAGGACGACGCGCCCGGCGGCGCGCGCGTCGCCCAGTTCGGCGACCACATCCTGCAGGCCGGCGAGCACCTGCTGGCGCTGGTGAACGATGTGCTCGACCTGCAGCAGGTCGAGGAGGGCCGGTTGTCGATCCGGCTCGAATCGCTGCCTCTGCGAGCGGCGGTCGACGCGGCACTCGAGTTGATCCGCCCGCAGGCGGCGCAGCGCCGGGTGACGGTGTGCAACCGCATCGAACCGGACCTGTCGGTGCAGGCCGATCCGAAGCGCCTGCGGCAGGTGCTGCTGAACCTGCTGTCCAACGGCGTCAAGTACAACCGGGAGGGCGGCGAACTGCACTGTTCAGCCGTGCTCGACGGCACGATCCCGTACTGCACGCTGCTGATCGAGGACCAAGGCTTCGGCCTGGAGGCGGACGACCTTGCGCGGTTGTTCCAACCGTTCGAGCGCCTGGGCCGCGAGACATCGGCCATCGAGGGCACCGGACTCGGTCTGGTCATCTCGCGTCGGCTCGCCGAGGAGATGAACGGGCGCCTGTCGCTGAGCAGCCGCCCGGGGCACGGCACGCAGGCGCGGCTGGAGCTGCCGCTGCAGGCGCCCGTCGACCCGGCGGGTGATGCCGCGGCGGCGGACCTCGCTCCACCGCTTGCAGCGCCCCCCTCGACCGCCCTGCCGCTGCGCATGCTCTACGTCGAGGACAACCGCATCAACGCCATCCTGTTCGAAGAAGCGATCAAGCTGCGCGGCGGGATCGATCTGCGAATCGCCGAGGATGGCCCGGAAGCGCTGACAATGGCGGACGAATGGCAACCCGACGTGCTGGTCCTCGATGCCCACCTGCCCAGCACCACGGGCTATGACGTGCTGGCCGAGTTGCGCCGCAGGCCGGACTTCGAACGCACACCGGCCTTCATGTGCTCCGCCGACACGATGCCGCAGGATCTGCAACGCGCGACCGACGCCGGATTCGCCGGCTACTGGACCAAACCGATCGACATCGACCGCGTGATGAACGACCTCGACGCCCTGCGCATCGCCGCCCGCTCATGAAGCACGCCCCCGAACCCGGGCACCGTCACGGCGGCGCCGAACGCTGCGCGATCCTGCTCGTCAACCTGGGCACGCCGGACGAACCGAGCGCCCCCGCACTGCGCCGCTACCTCGCCGAATTCCTGAGCGACCCGCGGGTCGTCGAGATCCCGCGCGCGGTGTGGCTGCCCATCCTGCACGGCATCGTGCTGCGGGTGCGACCCGCCAAGTCGGCCGCCAAGTACGCCAGCATCTGGACGGCCGAGGGCTCGCCGCTGAAGGTCTGGACCGAAAAGCAGGCCAAGCTGCTCACCGGCTATCTGGGCGAGCGCGGCCACCCGGTGCTGGTGCGCGCGGCGATGCGCTATGGCCAGCCCTCGGTCGCGACCCAGCTCGACGCGCTGAAGGCCGATGGCGCGACACGCATCCTCGTGCTGCCGCTGTACCCGCAGTACGCCGCCGCCACCACCGCCAGCGTGTTCGACGCCGTCTACGCCTGGGCCGCTCGCACCCGGCGCGTGCCGGAGCTGCGCTTCGTCAACCACTACCACGACGACCCGGGCTACATCCTTGCGCTCGGTCGCTGCATCGAAGACCACTGGATGCGCAACGGCCGCGCCGAGCGGCTGGTGCTCAGCTTCCACGGCGTGCCCGAACGAACGCTGCGCCTCGGTGATCCGTATCACTGCGAGTGCCAGAAGACAGCGCGGTTGCTGACCGAGCGGCTGGCACTGAAGCCCGAGCAGGTGCTGGTGACCTTCCAGAGCCGCTTCGGCAAGGCCAAGTGGCTGGAGCCCTACACCGAGCCGACTTTGGTGCAGCTGGCGCAGCAGGGCATCCGGCGCGTCGACGTGGCCTGCCCCGGCTTCACCTCGGACTGCCTCGAAACGCTGGAAGAGATTGCGCAGGAAGCCCGTGAGGCCTACCTGCATGCCGGTGGCGAGACGTTCCACTACATCCCCTGCCTGAACGATCGGCACGAGTGGATCGCCGCGCTCAGCGACATCGCGATCCGCCACCTGCAAGGCTGGCCGACCCAAACGGCGCCGGATCCGGCGGCCCTGCAGGCCCAGGCTCTTCGGGCCCGCCAACTGGGGGCCCAGGCATGAGCACAACCGGGCCGGGGGTTCGCCTCGACAAATGGCTGTGGGCCGCGCGCTTCTACAAGACGCGCAGTCTCGCCGCCGAGGAGATCGGCAAGCACCGGATCGAGGTCAACGGCGTACCGGCCAAGGCCTCGCGCGAAGTCCGGGTCGGCGACGAACTGCACCTGCGCCAGAACGGTGGCCTGTCGCGTACGGTGATCGTGCGCGGCGTGTCCAGCGTGCGCGGCCCGGCCCCCCAGGCCCAGGCCCTGTACGAGGAGACCGCAGCCAGCCTCGCGCAACGCGAAGCCCGTGCCGAGCAGCTGCGCACCGCGCCCGAGCCCGCCCTCAGCATCGACCAGGGCCGCCCCACCAAGCGCGACCGGCGCCAGCTCGCCGACTGGGACCGCTGGAGCGCCGCGCTGGACAGATAGCGCGGCCGGGGGCTGCAGCCCAGACATCGTCGCCGCACCGGGCGCCGCTGGTGCCTGCCACAGATCAAAATGCCCCTCTTGAAAATACGGACTCCGGCCCAAGCTGTTGTCCGTTCCCGCAGAAGCTCACCCTGAAAATGGAAAAACCTGAAGAAAATCAAGCACCTGGCGCGCCCGAGCCCTCCTTTGCCGCAGACACGCCGGACTTGAACAACGCCGCCGCCGCATCGACGCCCGAGCAGCGCCTGGCCGAACTGGAAGCCAAGCATTCCGAGATGGCCGATGCCTACCTGCGCGCCAAGGCCGAGGCGGAGAACACCCGGCGCCGTGCCGAAGAGGAAATGAGCAAGGCCCGAAAGTTTGCGGTCGAAGGCTTCGCCGACAGCCTGCTGCCCGTGAAGGACAGCCTGGAGGCCGCCCTCGCGATCGAGGGGGCCACCGTCGAGCAGTTGCGCGAGGGCACGCATGCAACGCTGCGCCAACTGGCCACCGCGCTGGAGCGCAACAAGGTGATCGAGATCTCGCCGCCCGCTGGCACCAAGTTCGACCCCCATCAACACCAGGCGATCACGATGGTGCCGGTCGAGCAGGAGGCCAACACCGTGGTGGCCGTGCTGCAGAAGGGTTACCTGATCGCCGACCGCGTGCTGCGCCCGGCGCTCGTCACCGTCGCGGCGCCGAAATAACACCGCACCCTCTTGAATCAGCGGAAGTTATCCACAGCTTCCCAGCAACAGATTTCAGCTTGAAGGAGTTTTGACCATGGCCAAGATCATCGGCATCGACCTGGGGACCACCAACTCGTGCGTCGCCATCATGGAAGGCAATACCACCAAGGTGATCGAGAACAGCGAAGGTGCGCGCACCACGCCGTCGATCATCGCCTACCAGGAGGACGGCGAGGTGCTCGTCGGCGCGTCGGCCAAGCGGCAGGCCGTCACCAACCCGCGCAACACGCTGTACGCGGTGAAGCGCCTGATCGGCCGCAAGTTCACCGAGAAGGAAGTGCAGAAGGACATCGACCTGATGCCCTACACCATCGCCGCGGCCGAAAACGGCGACGCCTGGGTCGAGGTGCGGGGCAACAAGCTCGCGCCGCCGCAGGTGAGCGCCGAGGTGCTGCGCAAGATGAAGAAGACCGCCGAGGACTACCTCGGCGAGACGGTGACCGAGGCCGTGATCACGGTGCCGGCCTACTTCAACGACGCACAGCGCCAGGCCACCAAGGACGCCGGCCGCATCGCCGGTCTGGACGTCAAGCGCATCATCAACGAGCCGACCGCGGCCGCGCTGGCCTTCGGCCTGGACAAGCACAACGACGGCAAGGGCGGCGACCGCAAGATCGCCGTGTACGACCTCGGCGGCGGCACCTTCGACATTTCGATCATCGAGATCGCCGATGTCGACGGCGAGATGCAGTTCGAGGTGCTGTCGACCAACGGCGACACCTTCCTCGGCGGCGAGGACTTCGACCAGCGCGTCATCGACTACATCATCGCCGAGTTCAAGAAGGAGCAAGGCGTCGACCTGAGCAAGGACGTGCTCGCGCTGCAGCGGCTGAAGGAAGCTGCCGAGAAAGCCAAGATCGAGCTCTCCAACAGCACGCAGACCGACATCAACCTGCCCTACGTGACGGCCGATGCCAGCGGCCCGAAGCACCTGAACATCAAGCTCACGCGCGCCAAGCTCGAGGCGCTGGTCGAGGAACTGATCGAACGCACGATCGCGCCCTGCCGCACCGCCATCAAGGACGCCGGGGTCTCCACCAGCCAGATCAACGACGTGATCCTGGTCGGCGGCATGACCCGCATGCCCAAGGTGCAGGAGAAGGTCAAGGAGTTCTTCGGCCAGGAGCCGCGCAAGGACGTGAACCCGGACGAGGCGGTGGCGGTCGGTGCCGCCATCCAGGGCCAGGTGCTGGCCGGTGACCGCAAGGACGTGCTGCTGCTCGACGTGACCCCGCTGTCGCTCGGCATCGAGACGCTCGGCGGCGTGATGACGAAGATGATCACGAAGAACACCACCATCCCGACCAAGTTCGCGCAGACCTTCAGCACCGCTGACGACAACCAGCCGGCGGTGACGATCAAGGTGTTCCAGGGCGAGCGCGAGCTGGCCTCGGGCAACAAGATGCTGGGCGAGTTCAACCTCGAGGGCATCGCGCCGGCGCCGCGCGGCATGCCGCAGATCGAGGTGAGCTTCGACATCGACGCCAACGGCATCCTGCACGTCGGCGCCAAGGACAAGGGCACCGGCAAGGAAAACAAGATCACCATCAAGGCGAACTCCGGCCTCAGCGAGGAAGAGATCCAGAAGATGGTGAAGGACGCCGAGCTCAATGCGGCCGAGGACAAGAAGAAGCTCGAGCTCGTGCAGGCGCGCAACCAGGCCGACGCATGGTGCACAGCGTGAAGAAGAGCCTTGCCGAGCATGGCGACAAGCTCGACGCCGGCGAGAAGGAGAAGATCGAGTCCGCGCTGAAGGACGCCGAGACCGCGCTCAAGGGCGAGGACAAGGCCGAGATCGAGGCCAAGACCGAGGCGCTGATGTCCGCGAGCCAGAAGCTCGGCGAGAAGGTCTATGCCGACATGCAGGCGGCTCAGGCCGCGGCCGGTGCGGCAGCGGGCGGCGGCGAAGCACCGGCGGCCGAGGCGACCGCATCGAAGCCGGCCGACGACAACGTCGTCGATGCCGAGTTCAAGGAAGTCAAGGACCAGAAGTAAGACGAGCCCACCCCGGTGAGCCTCCCCCGTGAGCCGTCGGCGGCGCACGGGGGCTTTGCACATTAAGAAGGCAGCCCTCATGGCGAAGCGTGACTACTACGAGACCCTCGGCGTCGCCAAGAACGCCAGCGAAGAAGACATCAAGAAGCCTACCGCAAGCTGGCCATGAAGCACCACCCCGATCGCAACCAGGGCGACGGGGCGAAGAAGGCCGAGGAGAGCTTCAAGGAGGCCAAGGAGGCCTACGAGATGCTGTCCGACGCGCAGAAGCGGGCCGCCTACGACCAGTACGGCCACGCCGGCGTTGACCCGAACATGGGCGGCCGAGGCGCAGGCGGTCCCGAAGCCTACGGCGGTTTCGCCGAGGCCTTCGGTGACATCTTCGGCGACATCTTCGGCCAGAACGGCCAGCGTCGCGGTCCGGGCGGCCAGCAGGTCTACCGCGGCAACGACCTCAGCTACGCGATGGAGATCACGCTCGAGGAAGCGGCGCGCGGCAAGGACACGCAGATCCGCATCCCGAGCTGGGACAGTTGCAGCACCTGCGACGGCACCGGCGCCAAGCCCGGCACCAGCGCGAAGACCTGCCCCACCTGCAGCGGCTCCGGCCAGGTGCATCTGCGCCAGGGCTTCTTCAGCATCCAGCAGACCTGCCCCAGCTGCCACGGCACCGGCAAGATCATTCCCGAGCCCTGCACGGCCTGCAACGGCGCCGGCCGCATCAAGAGCAACAAGACGCTGGAGGTCAAGATCCCGGCCGGCATCAACGAGGGCATGCGCATCCGCTCGGCCGGCAATGGCGAGCCCGGCACCAACGGCGGCCCGGCGGGCGACCTGTACATCGAGATCCGCATCAAGGCGCACGACATCTTCGAGCGCGACGGCGACGACCTGCACTGCACGATCCCGATCGGCATCGCGACGGCGACGCTGGGTGGCGCGATCGAGGTGCCGACGCTGGGCGGCAAGGCCGAGATCGAGTTGCCCGAAGGCACACAGCATGGCAAGACCTTCCGGCTGCGCGGCAAGGGCATCAAGGGCGTGCGGTCCAGCTACCCGGGCGACCTGTACTGCCACGTGGCGGTCGAGACCCCGATCAAGCTGACGGAACACCAACGCAAGCTGCTGAGGGAACTTGACGAGAGCCTGAAGAAGGGCGGCGAGCGCCACTCGCCGAATGCCAAGAGCTGGACCGACCGGGTCAAGGACCTGTTCAAGTGACCGAGAGCGGCCGGGCCTTCCCCGGCCGCCGCGCGGTGCCACGGCCTTAAGGCCCCGCTAATGCGGCGCCGGCACAGTCAGCCGGATGCTGTTGCCCCATTCGCTGACCCGCGCCCCTTTCCTGCTCCGCCGGCGCAACGCCCCCGACACCGAGACCCACGCGGCACCGCCCCATAGCCCGCTGGCGCTGGCCTGGTGGATCGCGTTGTGGATCGCCGGCCCGGCCAACTGGCCCCTCTGGAAAGCCTTCGCGGGCCTGCCCGATGTCACCGGCACGCGCGGTCTGCTGTTCGGCATCGGATTCGGGCTGATGATCGCCGCAGCGACGGCCGCGTTGCTGAGCCTGCTGGCGTGGCGACCGACCTTCAAGCCAGCCCTCACCGTGGTGCTGCTGACGGCGGCGGTGAGCGCACATTTCATGGGCAGCTACGGCGTCGTCATCGACCCCACGATGATCCTCAATGTGCTGGGCACCGACGTGCGCGAGACGCGCGACCTGCTCAGTCTGCGGTTGCTGGAGTCCCTGTTGCTGCTGGCCGCGCTGCCACTGTGGTGGCTGTGGCGTCGGCCCGTCGACTACCAGCGCGGGGCGGTGCGGGCGATCCGCAATCTGGCGAGCCTGGCAGGCGCGCTGGTGGTGCTGGCGGCGATGACGCTGCTGTGTTTCCAGGACCTGTCGGGGACGATGCGCAATCACAAGGAGCTCCGCTACCTGGTCAATCCGCTCAACGGCTTCTATTCGGTCGGCCGCGTCGCCTACGCGAAGCAGGCCAGGCCGGCCGGGCCGCCGATGCCGATCGGCCTCGATGCCCGCCCGCTGCCACCGCTGGCCGGCCAGCGCACGCCGCTGCTGCTGCTGGTGGTCGGTGAGACCGCCCGCGCCGACCACTTCGCACTGAACGGCTATCCGCGCGACACCGACCCGGAACTGCGCGCACTCGACGTGCTGAGCTTCCGCAACGTCACGTCCTGCGGCACCAACACGGCGGCGTCCCTGCCCTGCATGGTGTCGCACCTCGGCCGCACGGCCCACGAGGCGCGCTCGCACAACTACGAGAACCTGCTCGACCTTCTGCAGCACGCCGGTCTCGCGGTGCTGTGGATCGAGAACCAGGCGGGCTGCAAGGAGGTGTGTGATCGCGTACCGCACACCCGCCCCGAGCAGCCGGCACCGGGCGCGACACCGCCCGACGACCGCCTGTGCCCGAACGGAGAATGCCTGGACGAGGCGATGCTGCACGGACTCGATGCCCGCCTTGCCGCGCTGCCGGCGACCCAGCGCGCGCACGGCGTGGTGCTGGTGATCCATCAGATGGGCAGCCATGGTCCGGCGTACTCGCAACGCTCGCCGGCCGATCGCAAGCGCTTCACACCCGAGTGCACGAGCACCGTGCTGCAGCAGTGCGACCACCAGAGGCTCGTCAATGCCTACGACAACTCGATCGCCTACACCGATCACGTGCTGGCGCAATCGGTGCGCTGGCTCCGGCAGCAGACCGCCAGCTACGACCCGGCGATGCTCTACCTGTCGGACCACGGCGAGTCGCTGGGCGAGAACAATCTCTACCTGCACGGCCTGCCCTACGCAATCGCGCCGCGCGAGCAGAAGCACGTGCCGATGATCGCCTGGCTGCCACCGCAGCGGCTGCAGGCCGACCGGCTCGACCTGGGCTGCCTGCGCGGCCGGCTCGACACCTCCTTGAGCCACGACAACCTGTTCCACACCGTGCTGGGTCTGGCGCGCGTGCGGGCTGGCGAGTATCAGCCCGCGCTCGACGCGCTGGCCCCCTGCCGTGCCGCGTCCTGATGTCGCGCGCCTGTCGGGCGCGCAACGTGACCTGTTGCTCGCGCTGGCCGGGCTGGCGCTGTTGATGCTCTGGGACAGCAGCGGCCTCGACATGGTGTTGCTGCGGCAGGTCGGCGATGCCGACGGATTCGCCTGGCGCAACCACTGGCTGACCGCAGGGCTGCTGCACCAGGGCGGTCGCTGGCTCAGCGTGGCGCTGTTCGTGCTCACGGTCGCGATCACGCTGCGCCCCTTCGGCCCCTGGCGCGGCGCTATGCCACGCGAGCGCGTGTGGGCCCTGGGCATCACGATCGCCTGCCTGGTGCTGATCCCGCTGCTCAAGCGCCACAGCCTGACCAGTTGTCCCTGGGAGCTGCAGGAGTTCGGCGGCGTGGCGCGCTACGTCTCGCACTGGCGCTTCGGCATCGGCGACGGCGGCCCGGGCCGCTGCTTCCCCTCGGGCCATGCCTCCGGCGCGTTCTCCTTCCTGGCACTGGCCGTCCTGCTGCGCACACGGCGCCCCGCGGCGGCGCGTGCCGTGCTGATCGCGCTGTGCACGGTCGGCGCCGTGTTCGGCCTCGCGCAGATGGCGCGCGGCGCGCACTACCTGAGCCACACGCTCTACACCGCGTGGCTGTGCGCCAGTCTGACCGCGTTGTCGTGGCAGGCGCTGCAGCGGCCGGCACCGCGGGCACTGCCGCTGCCGCACCACCGGCCAGCGGACTGAGCCGGCGCCTTCAGCCCATCGCCCGGGTCACGAAGCGATAGCCGACGCCGGTCTCCGTGA
Organism: Methylibium sp. T29-B; assembly: GCF_000576225.1. Classification (NCBI taxonomy): domain Bacteria; kingdom Pseudomonadati; phylum Pseudomonadota; class Betaproteobacteria; order Burkholderiales; family Sphaerotilaceae; genus Methylibium; species Methylibium sp. T29-B. Next base: position 16,924 of record NZ_AZSN01000081.1, read on the forward strand.
GCAGGTACTCCGGCCGCGCCGGGTCGACCTCCAGCTTGCGCCGCAACTGGCTCATGTAGATGCGCAGGTAGTGGCTGTGCTCCACCGCGTTCGGGCCCCAGACCTCGCGCAGCAGCTGCCGGTGCGTCAGCACCTTGCCGGTGTTGGCGATCAGCAGCGTGAGCAACCGGTACTCGATCGGCGTCAGGTGCACCGGTTCGCCGTCGCGTGCCACGACGCGTGACGCAAGGTCGACATCGACTGCGCCGAAGCGAACGTGCACGGCCCCGGTGTCCGAGACGCCTTGCGCGCGCCGCCGCGCCACCCGCACGCGCGCCAGCAGTTCGCCGACGCCGAAGGGCTTGGTCAGGTAGTCGTCGGCGCCGGCATCGAGCGCGGCGATCTTGTCGGCCTCGTCGGCGCGTGCCGACAGCACGATCACCGGCACCTGCGACCAGGCCCGCAGGTCATGCAGATAGCCGACCCCGTCACCGTCGGGCATGCCGAGGTCGAGCACGATCAGGTCCGGCCGCCGCGTGCCGGCCTCGACCAGTCCCTGCCTGAGGGTCGCCGCATCGAACACCAGCCAACCCTCGCCCTCCAGCGCGATGCGCACGAAGCGGCGGATCTGCGGCTCGTCCTCGACGATGATCGCGATGGGCGCGGGATCGCTCATGGCACGGCACCGTCGAGTGCGGCATCCACCGTCACGGCCTCGGGCTGCGGCAGCGCCGGTGGCGTGCCGAGCGGCAGGCTGAAGCCGAAGCTCGCGCCCGGCCGCTCGGGCGGGCCG
>NZ_AZSN01000082.1:0-17134 GCF_000576225.1 Methylibium sp. T29-B
CCGAGCGCAGCCCGGCCGCGCAGGCCGCGACCCGAGCGCACGCACCGACGTGCCGGTGAATCCTCCGCATCCTGGGCCTCCCGTCCGCCCTCTCCTCCGGCTCGCCGGTGTCGCCCACCGACACCGCGACCGTGCGTCGAGCGTTCGGCGGCAGTCTCCATCGCGCCGCGGCCCCGAACTATCACGCTTCGGCAAGAACGCGGCGGCGCGGCCGTCGGCTCGGGAAAACCCTCCGCGGCGACGGCGCACTTGAGGCTCGAATCCAGCTTTCGGCCCCGCGCATCGCCGCGCACGCACCGACAGGCCGCCACGCAAAGGACCTCCGCTCATGCCCCTGCCCACCGCCTTCTTCCACGACGAACGCTGCCTCTGGCACAGCACCATGGGCGGCTTCGCCCTGATCGCACCGGTGGGTGGCTGGGTGCAGCCGCCGGCCGGCGCGGGGCTGGCCGAATCCCCCGAATCGAAGCGGCGCATGGTGTCGCTGATGCAGGTCTCCGGGCTCGCGGACAAGGTCCACCTGCGCAGCGCGCCGATGGCCACCGAGGAGGACCTGCAGCGCGTCCATCCGACGGCCTACCTGGAGCGCTTCAAGGCGCTGTCCGACCAGGGCGGCGGCGAGATCGGCCTCTACGCGCCCTTCGGACCGGGCAGCTACGAAATCGCCAGGCAGTCGGCCGGCCTCGCGCTGCATGCGGTCGACGCGGTGCTCTCGGGCGCCCACCGCAACGCCTATTCGATGTCGCGTCCGCCCGGCCACCACTGCCTCGCCGACATGCCGATGGGCTTCTGCCTGCTCGCCAACATCCCGATCGCGATCGAGGCCGCACGCGCGCGCCACGGCGTGAAGCGCATCGCGGTGCTGGACTGGGACGTGCACCACGGCAACGGCACGCAGTCGATCTTCTACGAGCGCGACGACGTGCTGACCGTGTCGCTGCACCAGGAAGGCTGCTTCCCGGTCGGCTACAGCGGCGCGCCCGACCGCGGCCAGGGCCGCGGCCTCGGCTACAACGTCAACGTGCCGCTGCTGCCCGGCGGCGGGCACGATGCGTACCTGTACGCGATGGAGCGCATCGTGACGCCGGCGATCGACCGCTACCGTCCCGAGCTCCTCATCGTCGCCAGCGGCTTCGACGCCAACGGCGTCGATCCGCTGGCGCGCATGCTGCTGCACAGCGAGTCCTACCGCCAGCTGACCGAGCGGGTGATGGCGCTGGCCGACCGCCACTGCGGCGGCAGGCTGGTGGTGGTGCACGAGGGCGGCTACTCGGAGGCCTGCGTCCCGTTCTGCGGCCACGCGGTGGTGGAAACGCTGGCCGGCGAACGCCTGGGTGTCGAGGATCCGTTCCTGCACTTCACCGGCGGCCAGCAGCCCAACGAACGCTACGCCGCCTTCCAGCGCGGCCTGGTCGACGAGATGGCGGCCGAGTTCGGCTTCTGACCGCCCGCAGGGCCGGCAGCGGCGCGGCCGCGGCCTCAGGCCGCGGCGATCGTCTCGGTGCGAGCCGAGCCGTCGCGCGCCGGCAGCGGGCAGCTGTCGTCGACCAGCTGCGCCACCTTGAGGATGCGCCCCAGGCCCAGCGCCATCGCGCTCCACAGCAGCAACTCGGTGATCTGCTCGTCGCTGAAGTGGCGCTGCAAGTCCTCGAAATGCTCGGCCGTGACCTGGTGATGGTCGTTGCCGAAGTGCGTGGCAAAGCGCACCACCGCGCGCTCCGCCGGCGTCAGCGTGCTCGCGTCGACGCCCGGGAGCGCGGCGACATCGGCCTCGCCGACCTCGGCGGTGTAGCGCACCGCCAGGCACAGCTGGCACTGCGTGCCGTTCGCGATCGCGAGCCGCGCGAGCTCGGTGATGCGCGGGCCCAGGCCGTTGTCGAACCAGATGCCGAAGTAGTACGGAAAGAAGCGCTCCGCGTGCTCCGGCGCGTTGCCGAGCAGGCCATGTAGCGCTCGAAGTGCGGCATGAACAGCGGGTCGACGCGCGGGTACAGGTCGTCCGCGATCTTGCGCATGTAGGGCGAGAGCGCTTCCTTCTCGACGGTGCTGATCAACATGGGCGAGCCTCCGGTGGGCCGCACCGGACAGTCGGTGCGGCATGCGAAGCCATGCTAGCCAGCGCGGCGGCCGCCGCCTTGGCCGCACATGACGCGCCACTTGGCCAGGGCTGACATCGCCGGCGCTGCGGGGCACTGCGGATTGCGGCGCGCGGCGCGGCGCTCCTATGATGGTTCGCACCCACCCCGGCCGTCGGCGGCCGCGAGCAGGAGACCCGAAGTGGACAGGCAGATCTCATCGCTGGTCGATCGCTGGGAGGACCCCGCCGTCTGGTCGACGGAGCGCGTGGCTCCGAGCAAGCAGTTCGACTGCTGGCGCGACTTCGTCATCGACGCCACCTGCACTGGTCGATCCGGCCGATCCGCTGCGAGCGCTTCCCGGCCTTCATCCGCCAGGGCCGCTTCGACGGCTTTCGCGTCACGCACCTCACCTCCGCCCAGGGCGGCATCGTCGGCACGCGCGGTGCGCGCGAGATGGCGCAGGACAGCGAGGCGCTCTACAACCTGATCTACATCGCCGAGGGGTCGATCTGCCTGGCGATCGATGGCGAGGAACTCACGCTGAACCCGGGCAGCTTCGCGCTCTGGGACAGCGCACGCCCGATGACCTTCATCACCGGCGCGGGCCTGCGGCAGATCACCCTCGCGGTGCCGCAGCGCGAACTGCTGCTCGCGCTGCCGCGCGCCGGCGAGTTCGTCGGCCGCCGCTTCGCGGCCACCAGCGGCCTCAGCCGGCTGTTCGTCGACCACCTCATCTCGCTCGACGCGCGCTTCGGCGAGCTGCCGCGCGGCAACGCGGGCCACGTGCTGCATGCCAGCGTGGAACTGCTGGCCTCCACGCTGAGCGCGCAGGCCGAGCCCTGCGCCGGACGCAGCGGGAAGATCGTGTTGCAAGGGGTGATGGCCTACATCGGCCGCCACCTCGACGATCCGGAACTCGACACACGCCGCGTCGCGAGCGACTGCGGCATCACCGAGCGCCACCTGCACCGGCTGTTCGAACGGGCCGACACCACGGCCGCGGCTGGATACGGCGCCAGCGGCTGGACCGCTGCCGCCGCGACCTGCGCGCGGCCGAGACCGCGCACCTCAGCATCACGCAGATCGCCTACCGCTGGGGTTTCGGCGACTCCAGCAGCTTCAGCAAGATCTTCAAGCGCGAGTTCGCCAGCAGCCCGAAGGACTACCGCGCCGCCGGCGGCTTCTCCAGCCAGGCCCGGCGTGCCTCCAGCGGCTGGGCCACGTAGGCGCGCATCGCGCTCACGCTGCCGTCGGACAGCATGGTCTCGAGGAAGCGTTCGCCCTCGAGCTTCAGGCCGGCCGCCAAACTGGTGTCCGAACCCTCGTAGACCGCGCGCTTGGCCATCGCCATCGCGAACGGCGGCGTGAGCACCATCTCGTGGGCAATCTGCTGCGCGCGCCGCAGGGCGTCGTCGGCGAGTTCGTGCACCAGCCCCATCTCCAGCGCCACCGCGGGCTCGACGATGCGCCCGCGCAGGATGAACTCGATGGCGCGGCCGGCGCCAATCAGCCGCGACAGGCGCTGCGTGCCACTGCCGCCCGGCAGGATGCCGAGCTTGACCTCGGGCAGGCCGTAGCGGAAATCGCCGCGCTGGGCGATGCGCAGGTCGCAGGCCAGGCACAGCTCGAAGCCGCCGCCCATCGCGTCGCCGTTCATCGCCACGATGACCGGCTTGGGCAGGTCGCGCAGCCCCAGCAGCAGCGCGTGGTAGCCGTCGTTCAACGCCGTGCCGGCCTGCCGCATGGCCGCGCGGTCTTCGGCATAGGACAGCAGCTCCTCGACGCTGTAGTGCGTGATGAAGCGGCCGGCCATGCCGCCCGACAGCACCACCGCCTTGACGGCGGGGTCGCGCCAGGATTCGACCAGCGCGCCGAGTTCGGCCGCGCCCTCGGCGCAGAAGTAGTTCATCGGCGGGTTGCGGTAGATCGCGGTGACGACGCCATCGTCCAGGGTGCAGGTCCAGAGGGACATCGGAGGACTCCTTCTACGAACAGAGGCCGGCATGCGCCGGGTCGGACACGGGCGCGCGGGCGCGCCTCAGAACGCCACCTTGGCCATGCCCTTGAGCTGCAGGATCTCGCGTGCCTCGGCCGGCGTGGCGATCTCCAGACCCAGGCCTTCGAGGATGCCGCGCACGCGGCGCACCTGGTCGGCGTTCGAGCGTGCGAGCTGGCCCTTGCCGATCCACAGGCTGTCTTCCAGGCCGACACGCACGTTGCCGCCCATCGCCGCGGCCATGGCGGCGATCTTCATCTGGCTGGCGCCCGCGCCCAGCACCGACCAGCGGTAGTCGTCGCCGAACAGCCGGTCCGCCGTGCGCTTCATGTGCATCACGTCGTCCGGGTGGGTGCCGATGCCGCCCAGGATGCCGAACACGGTCTGCACGAAGAACGGCGCCTTCACCAGGCCGCGCTCGACGAAGTGCGCGAGGTTGTAGAGGTGCGCGGTGTCGTAGCACTCGAACTCATAGCGCGTCTCGTTGGCCGAGAGCTCGGTCAGCACGGTCTCCAGGTCGCCGTAGGTGTTGCGGAAGATCAAGTCCTTGCTGCCCTCGAGATAGGGCCGCTCCCAGTCGTGCTTGAACTCCTTGAAGCGCTTGAGCATCGGGAACAGGCCGAAGTTCATCGTGCCCATGTTCATCGAGGCCACCTCGGGCTTGAGCACCTTGGCCGGCTGCATGCGCTCCTGCACCGTCATGTAGGGCGACCCGCCGGTGGTGAGGTTGACGACCGCGTCGCAGCGCGCCTTGATCGTCTTCAGGAAGGGCGTGAAGGCCTCGGGCCGCTGGTCGGGTTTGCCGGTCGCGGGGTCGCGCGCGTGCAGGTGGATGATGGCGGCGCCGGCCTCGGCGGCAGCGATCGACGACTCGGCGATCTCCTCGGCCGTGACCGGCAGGTAGGGCGACATCGACGGCGTGTGGACCGCGCCGGTGACGGCGCAGCTGATGATGACCTTCTTCTGCTGGAACATGAACCTCTCCTGCGGGACGCGATGCGCCGCGCCCGGTCGAGCGCGTCGACCGACTCTCGCACAGCGAGCGGGAGGCAGGCTTCTAGGGAACTACCCTGCACCGCGGCGAGCCAACTCGCGCGGCGCGACGGCCCACCGGCGCCGGCTCAGCCGTAGGTCGACGGGCGCGGGGCCGCGCCGCGTCGTGCGCGTTTCTCGTGGGCTCCGGAGGCCCCGCCCCTGCGATCCCGGCGCGTCCTGCGGGCACCGAAGTACACGGCCGCAGCGGCCACCGCGATGGCGATCAGGCCGATCAGCTCCAGCATCGCCTCGCCGGCCGGCGGTCGCTCGTCGGCGACCCGCTGGCTCGTCTCCGCGTGCTGCCTGGCGGCGCCTGCGACGGGCGGGCCGGGGTGGACTTGAGGGGCACTGTTCTGCATGACGCGCAGTGTAGGAAGCGCGCCGGCCCGCTTCGGGCGGCGTTACACCGGAGCGTCGGCGAGTGCGGAATTTTCCCGCGCCGGCGCGACGCTTCGGCACACCAGCAGCACTTCGTCGACACCGGCCGTCGGGATCATGCCGGGCACGAAGTGCAGTTCCTTCTGGAAGCGCAGGCCGAGCGGCATCAGCATTTTGTTGTACCACCACAGGGCCCGCTCGCGATGGTGAGCGAGCCACCACATGCCCAGTTCGACCAGCCGCGACGACGGTGGCTGCATGCCGAACACCGCGCTGCGCTCCACCTGCAGATGGTGCTGCGCCAGCTTGGCGAGCAGACGGTCAGGCTCGTAGCGCCGCTTGTGGCCCACGAAGTCGTCGAACGGGGTCCATTGCTCGGGATGCAGCGGCGTCGAGATCAGCACCGCCGCACCGGGCTTCGCGACCCGTGACAGCTCCGACAACGCGCCGTCCTCGTCGTCCACGTGCTCGATGATGTCGAGGGCACACACCAGATCGAAGGCGGCCTCCGCGAACGGCAGTGCGGTCACCTCACCGAACACGACCTGCGCGCCGCGATCGCGCAGCTTGCCGAGCGCCGGGCCGCTGATGTCGACGAACTGCGTGCCCTCGATCGGCAGGCGCGGCCGCAATCCGGGCGCCACCTCGAGCCGACGCTCCGCCGATGGCCCCAGCGACTGCACGAGCGGCCAGGTGTTGAAGCGTCGCGGCTCGACCAGCCGGGCGCCGGACCAGAGCGAGTCGTAGAAGCGTCGGTTGAGGTCGACGAGTTCGCGGTCGCCGGATGCCTGCAGGGGCGGGGTCTGCATCGTTGCAGCAATGTAGCAGCCGCGTTCCGCACCTCGATGGCCGGCGCGCCCCGGAAAAAGAGAAGCCGGCGGTGGCACCTCGGTGCCACCGCCGGCTGGCGTGCGGATCGCGTGAGCTCAGATCAGATCAGAGCGCCGCGTCCTTGAGCTTCTTCAGCGCGCGGGTCTTGATCTTGACCGTGGCGGGCTTGGCTGCGAACACGCGTTCCTGCTTGGTGAAGGGATCGATGCCGGTGCGCTTCTTCTTGGCCGCCACGTTGATCACGTTGACCTTCAGGAGACCGGGCAAGGTGAACGAGCCCAGGCCCTTCTTGTGCACCGAGGCCAGGATGGTGGCTTCGAGCGAGGCGATCACGGCCTTCACGGCCTTGGCATCGACCGCAGCGGCTTGTGCCAGGTGAGCGATCAGGCCGGTCTTGTTGAGCGCCGTCTTGATGGGCTTCAGCGGGCCGGCTGCAGCCTTCGCCGGAGCGGCGGCCTTGACGGCCTTCTTCGCGGGAGCAGCCTTCTTGGCCGCAGCGGTCTTCTTGATCGGGGTCTTGGTCGCGGTCTTCTTAGCAGTTGCCATGGGGTCTTCGGATACCGGGAGTTGAGAAGTCATGCGCCCGCGACGCGGGCCGGCGGATTCTAGGGGCCTGCATCGATGCCCGGCCTATCGCGCCTGAAGACGAGGAGGCCGCGCCGAACCGCGCCGATCGCTCAGGTCGCCAGCTTGAAGACGCTCACCACCGACGCCAGCTTCGAAGCCTGCTGCTTCAGGCTGTCGGCGGCGGCGGCGCTCTCTTCGACGAGGGCCGCGTTCTGCTGGGTGGCCTGGTCGAGTTGCGACACCGCGGTGCTGACCTGCCCGATGCCGGTGGTCTGCTCGATGGTGGCCGCGCCGATCTCCGAGATGAGGTCGGACACGCGCTTCACCTGGACCACGATGTCGTCCATCGAGGTCCGCGCATCGCCGACCAGGCGGGTGCCCGCCTCGACCTTCTCGACGCTGGCCCCGATGAGCTCCTTGATCTCCTTGGCGGCGCTGGCGCTGCGCTGCGCCAGGTTGCGCACCTCGCTCGCCACCACCGCGAAGCCGCGGCCCTGCTCGCCGGCACGCGCCGCTTCCACCGCGGCGTTCAGCGCCAGGATGTTGGTCTGGAAGGCGATGCCGTCGATCACGCCGATGATGTCGGCGATCTGCCGCGAGCTGGCGGTGATGTCGTCCATCGTCGCCACCACCTGGCCGACCACCTGGCCGCCCTTCTCCGCCGCGCCGCTGGCGGAGCCGGCGAGCTGGATGGCCTGGCGCGCGGTGTCGGCATTGGCCTTCACCGTCGCGTTCATCTGTTCCATCGAGGCCGCAGTCTCCTGCAGGCTGGCGGCCTGCTGTTCGGTGCGGTGCGACAGGTCGGCGTTGCCGGTGGCGATCTGGGCGCTTCCGGTGGCGATGCTGTCGCTGCTGGTGCGCACGCTGCCGACGATGTTCACCAGGCTGTCGTTCATCGACTTGAGCGCGGCCAGCAGCTTGCCGGTCTCGTCACGCGCGCTGTCGTCGATGGTGGAGCGCAGGTCGCCGGCCGCGACGGTCTGGGCCACTTCCATCGCCCGGCTGATGGGCGTCACGATGGCGCGGGTGATCATCCAGGCGAGCACGGCCGCCAGCGCCGCCGCCGCCACGCAGGCGGCCAGCATCACGTTGCGGTTGGCGACCGCGGCGGCGTCGGCGCGCGCCACGTCGCGCTTGGCCACGTCCACGCTGAGTTCGATGAGCTGGTTGGCCGACTTCACCAGCGCCGACAGCAGCGGGCGGCAGTCGGCGTTCATCTTCGTCACCGCCTCGTCGCGCCGGCCCTGCAGCGAGAGCCCGACGATGTCGAGCGCCACCGGGCCGTAGCGCGACTCCACACCGTCGAGCGTGGCGAACATCTTGCGTTCCTCCTCGCTCACGCCGGTCATCGAAGCGAGCGCCGTCCGCAGACGGGTCATCGATTCGCCGACCTTCTTGTGCGCCGCCGTCACGGCCGCCTTCTCGATCTCGCGGTCGGCCGGCGCGCTGACCAGCACCAGGTTGCGCGCGCTGATGGCGCGGGCGTTCGCCGCGTCGAGCACGTCGTTGGCCATCGTGATGCGGACGGCGGTCTCGTTCACGTAGTGGGAGAACGACTGGTGCTCGCTGGCCAGGGCCCGGATGGCCACGCCCGACACCACGAGCACCACGGCCGTGAGGAGGGCGAAGGCGGTCGCCAGCTTGTGCTTGATGGAAAGGCTTCTGAAGGACATGGGGCTCTCCGCAACGGGGGTGACTAACGATACGGCTGTGGTGGCATGGCGATGGGCCGAGGTGACGGGTGTCTAACCGTCATCTTTGAACGACTCTCTCATCCTGAAATTTCCCGACGGGAATGGCTCTCGTTCAGCCGCACAGTGCACCAAGCGAGTGCCGCCCCACGACTTTTCACACGGTCACGCCGGCGACCGGCGCCTCACGTTCGGCCAGCCAGGCCTCGAAGACCGGCACCGGCATCGGCCGCCCGAACAGGTAGCCCTGCAGCTCGTCGCAGCGCGCCTCGCGCAGCAGCGCCGCCGCACGCGGCTCCTCCACGCCCTCGGCCACCACCTGCAGGCCGAGAGCATGGTCCAGGCCGATGATGGCCATCGTGATGGCCCGATCCGTCGGATCGGCCAGCATGTCATGCACGAACGAGCGGTCGATCTTCAGCTTGTCGATCGGGAATCGGTTCAGGTAGGCGAGGCTCGAGTAGCCGGTGCCGAAGTCGTCGATCGCGAGCCCGACGCCCAGGTCGCGCAGCGTGTGCATCTGCCGCAGGTTGCGCTCGGCGTCGTCCATCACCATCGATTCGGTGAGTTCGAGCTCCAGCACGCCGGGCGGCACACCATGCCGCAGCAGGCTGGCGCGCACCAGGTCGGTCAGGCCGTCGTCTCGCAGCTGGCGGGCCGACAGGTTGATCGACACGCCGAACGACGGCAGGCCTTGCGCGCGCCACGCGGCCACCTGCCGGCAGGCCTCTTCGATGACCCAGGCACCGATCGGCACGATCAGCCCGGTCTCCTCCGCCAGCGGGATGAAGTGTGCCGGAGAGACCAGGCCGCGCTGCGGGTGCTGCCAGCGCAGCAGGCCTTCCACGCCGAGCAGCACGCCGCCGGCCGCGCTCACGCGCGGCTGCCAGTGCAGCTCGAACCGGCCCAGCTCGAGCGCGCGCCGCAGGTCGGCGTCGAGCTGCATGCGCGACTCCGCGCGCTGCGTCATCTCGGCGGTGAAGAATTCGGCGGCGTCCTTGCCGCCGGCCTTGGCCTGGTACATCGCCGTGTCGGCATGCTTCATCAGCTCGTCGATGTCGGTCGCGTCGTCCGGGAAGACGGCGATGCCCACGCTGCACGAGACATGCAGCTCGGCGCCCTCCACCAGGTGCGGCTGACGGATCAGCGGGATCAGCCGCTGGTCGACGATGTGCGTGACCTCGTCGATGTGCTGCACGCCGTTGAGCACGATCACGAACTCGTCACCGCCCAGCCGGCTGACGGTGTCGCCGGCGCGCACCGCCTCCACCAGGCGCCGCGCCACCGAGCGCAGCAGCCCGTCGCCGATGTGGTGGCCGAGCGAGTCGTTGATGTCCTTGAACCGGTCGAGGTCGATGAACATCACCGCCACCTGCTGCCCGCTGCGCTGTGCCTGCTGCACGGCCATACGCAGCCGCTCGGTGCACAGCGAGCGGTTCGGCAGCTCGGTGAGCACGTCGTGGTCGGCCAGGAAGCGGATGCGCTGCTCGCTCTTCTTACGGTCGCTGATGTCGATCGACGTGAAGATGTAGTGCGAAATGTCACCCTGCGACTGCCGCACGGCGTTGACCATCAGCCAGGCCGGGTACTCACTGCCGTTGCGGCGGCGCACCTGCAGCTCGCCCTGCCAGGTGCCGCGATTCGACACGCTCTGCCAGAACGCAGCGCTCTGCTCGTCGGTCTGCTCCACGGCCAGCATCAGAGACGGCTTCTCGCCCACCACCTCCTGCAGCTCGTAGCCGGTGTGGCGCGAGAACGCCTGGTTGGCGGTCAGGATGCGGCGCTGCGCATCGACGATCAGGATGCCTTCGCTGGAGGCCTCGAACACCTTGGCCCACAACTCGAGCCGCCGCTCCATCAGCTTGAGGTGGTTGATCGGGGCAAAGGCGGTCAGCACGGCGTCCTGGCCCTGGTAGCGCACGCGCCGGGCCGACAGCACCGCCCAGGCCGGTTCGGCCCCGGCGCCCCAACGGACCTCGAATTCGTCGACCGCGCCGCGATCGGCCAGTTGCTGGAAGAAGCGCGCCCGCACCGAAGAGTCGAGACCGTGCTTCCACGGATCGGCGCGATGACCGGCCAGCCAGGCCTCGGCGGGCGGGTTGGCGTGCAGCACCTCGTGACCCGGCACCGAGGTCACGACCAGCGGGATCGGCGTGGCCTCCACCAGCGCGCGCTGGGCCTCCGCGGCGCGGGCGCTCGCGGCCAGTTCCTTTTGCGTCTCGCGTTCCTGATCGAGCTGCGCGAGCATGCCGTTGAAGCCCACGACCAGGCGGCCGATCTCGTCGCTGCTGCTCCACTGCGCGCGCAGGCTGTGGTCGCCGGTGCGACGCACGGTGTCGGTCACCTCGGCCAGATGCCGCAGCGGCATGGCGATCTGCCGGGCCACGAAGTAGACGATCGCGAGGATCGCGCACAGCAGGGCCAGCGCGGTGCCGAGGTGGATCCACATGCGGTGGTAGAGGCTCGCGACACGCGCGTCGAGCAACCCGTCCATCGCGCCGCTGGCCACCGCCCAGGCGACCTGCAGCTCGCGCACCAGTCCGGCCTGGGCCACATGCACGCCGGCCAGCGACTGCGGCGTGGCGCCGCTGTCGAACAGCAGGCGCGCGCTGCGCCGGTAGGCCTCCAGTGCGGCCTGCAGCTTCGCGTGGGCCGGCCGGAGCTGGGCCTTCAGCGCCGGTCCGCCGGCCGCGTAGGCCTCGCTGTGGTCGGTGTCGATCCCTTGGCGGGTCGCGTCGAGCTTGCCTTCGAGGATGAGGTACTGCGTGCGGGCCTCGGCCAGGCCGGCGCCCGCGCTGACCTGGGCCGCCAGCTGCGCGCCGATGCCGTCGATGGTCTCGATCAGCTCCGGGTAGCGCAGCACGATCAGCGACATCGTGTAGTAGCTGTCGAGGTCGGGGTCCAGGATCAGGTTGGACTGGTTGCCGACCCGCGTGATCAGGTCGCGCCCGCGCGCCAGCACGTCCGACTGCGCCTTGCCGCGGTCGCCCGGTCCGGCCGTGGCCAGCACACCGTAGGCGGCGGCCAGAGCGAGGCTCGGCTCCTCGCTCTGCATGCCCGCGCCGTGCTGCCGCTCGGCGAGCGCCAGCGCCGCCCGGTGGTCCGTGCGTGCCGCCGCACCGCTCGCGTCCGGCCCCAGCGCGGCATCGATCAGGCCATCGCGCATGCCGGCGATGTAGCGTTGCCGGCGATCTCCTTGCGTGCGAAGTCGATCGCGATGAACTTCTCGTTGATCAGGATGCTGCTGACGAAGATCACCGCCGTGAGGTCCAGCAGGTAGATCAGCATCAGCTTGCGGCCGACGCTCAGACGGGTCAGCAGGCGACTGAAGGGGTGGGAGATCGTCATGGGCAAGGGTCGGGAAGGCGGTCCGGTGCTCCCGCTCCGGTGACACCGGTAGCGCACTCGGACTTCTTCGGCAGGACCCGGGCCAACTTGACCCGTTCAGGCCTCCGCGATGCGGCCACGCGGCCGCTGTCCCTCACCGGCCCAGCTGGGCGTTCGCCTTCTCGATGAGCACCCGGGCCTCGTCGCGGCGCCCGGCATCGGCGATCTGCCGGCCGGCCCGTGCGGGAGCCTGAAGCGCCCGCTCCAGGTAGACCAGTGCGTCGGCCGGTCGCTTCTGCTCGAGCAGGAACTCGCCATAGAAGAAGTTCGGGTCGATGCCCTGGGGGTTGAGCTTCAGCGCGGACAGCATCAGCTCGTCGGCCTTCTTCTTGTCGCCGAAGCCGATCGGCCAGCCCGGCACCTTGTAGTAGAGGACGCCGAGGCTGTTGTAGGCCGAGCCGTCGAGGGCCTCCGGGTTGATCTTGATCGCCTGCTCGTACAGGCTCTTGGCCTGCTTGACGAGACCGAGCGCGCCCAGGCCGCCCTTCTCGCCGGCCAGCGAACTCACGACGATGCCTCCCAGACCAGCGGTTCGCTGCGCCCCGGATGGGCCTCGCTGAACTGGTGCGCCTTCGCGACCAGGGCCTCGTAGCGCTTCTCGCGCTCCTTCGGCGGCGTCTGGTAGCGCGTCACCTCCCACTCGTGCTGGACCTCGCTGACGGCGTCCTCCACGGGGCCGGCGCGCAGCAGTGGCGCATGGAGGGCGAGCACGAGGCTGGCCATCAGGAACAGGGGGAAGCGAGCAAGCATCTGGGTTCTCCTTGGATCTTCAGGGTTCAGGCGCCCGACAGCGCCAGTCGGTGCGACTTGAAGGCGCCGTCGAGCGCCGCCGGCACGAGGCCGTTCACGCACACCGCCAGCTTCTCGGGCAGGCCGAGGAAGCGCTCGGCCGCGCCGTCGCGCAGCAGTTGCAGCAGCGCGGCCGCCACGTCGTCCGGGTGGTCGACCGCGGCGCCGGTCTTGCGGTTGTAGGCCTCGACCTCCGGCGCGTTGAAGCCGGTCTCGGTGACGCGGGGCCCGAGGTACTGCACCCGCACCGGCGTGCCGGTCAGCTCGCGCCGCAGCGCCTCGCTGAAGCCCCGCAGGCCGAACTTGGTGGCGCTGTAGACCGAGAAGCCCGGCAGCGCCAGCCGCCCGAGCACCGAACCCACGTTGAGCACTGCCGCGCTGCGCTGCGCCAGCAGCCCCGGCAACAGGGCCCGCGTCAGCAGCATCGGTGCCACCAGGTTGGTCGTCACGGCCTGCAGGATGTGGCGTCGTCCAGCGCGTCCAGGCGCCCGAAGCTCGCCACGCCGGCGTTGTTGACGAGCACGTTCGCGCGGCGTGCCAGCGCCACGCGCCGCACCGCCTCGACGCCGGCGCTGGTGGTGAGGTCGCGGCCAGCACCTCGACGCGCCGCGGTTGGTCGGGGTGGGTCTCGAGCGTGCGCGCCAGGGCCGCCAGCCGGCCGGCATCCCGGCCGACGAGCAGCAGCCGCGCACCGGCTCCGGACAGGGCGCGCGCCACGGCCGCGCCGATGCCGCCCGAGGCGCCGGTGAGCACCACGCTGCAATGCTTCAGGTCGAGGCCCATCATGCGGCCTGCGCGGTGGGCTGGACCCCCGACGCCACGATCCGGGGCAGTGGCAGGCTGCGGAACACGTCCCCGTAGAGGCGGTAGAAGGCGCGGGCGGCATGCACGATGGCGTCCTGGTCGGCGCGGTCGTCCAGCCGGTCCATCAGCAGCTCGAAATGCGCGGTGTGCTCCTGGTCGAGAGTGCCGTGCGAACGCAGGTAGCTGAAGGCGGCGTCAGGCAGGCGCAGGTTCACCTGGATGCGATCGGCCGCCATCAGCGCCAGAGACACGCTGGTGCCCTCGAGCACATGCACCATGCCGAAGAAGCCCAGCGGGTTGCCGCGCGCGATGGTGTCGTAGGCATAGGCCACCATCACCTCGGTCGCATGGCCCGGCGTGCCGTGGCGCACAGCCTCCTTGTCGCCGCCGCAGGCCGCGATGTCGTCGAGGATCCATTCGTCGTGACCGCGCTCTTCCTCCACGTACTCGTCCAGCGCGTCGGTCAGCCACGCCGGCCGCGAGGAGCCCACGCGCTCGCGGCAGGCCTGCAGCAGCGGCACGGTGTGGCGCACGTGGTGGTAGGCCTGGGTCAGGAAGGCCAGGTAGCTGTCGCGCGAGACCTCGCCGCGCAGGCAGCCCTGGATGATGGGAATGGCGACCAGCTCGCCGCGTTCGGCGGCGGTGTCGCGCAGGAGTCGGGCGTGAAAGCTCATGGAGAGATCGGTTCCGTGATGAAGGTCGAAGGGAGCGGATCGGCCACCAGCGCATCGCGGTGCAATTGCTCGATGGCGGCACGTTGCGGCCGGCCGTTCGCGGTGGCGAGTCCGGTGTCGGTGTCGAAGGCCGCGCGGGCGCGGACCCAGCGGCGCACCCGCGCGTAGTCGGGCAGCCCGGCGTTGGCCGCATCGACGGCTGCCTGCAGCACGGCGTCGGGCAGGTCCGCGCGCAACGGCCACAGCACCGCCGACAGTGCCGGCCGGCCATCGCCGAACACCACCGCCTGGGCGATCGGCGGCAGGCCGCCCACCGCGGCACTCTGCAGCGCCGTCTCGACCCATTCGGGCGACACGTTGCGGCCATAGGCCGTGATCAGCACCTGCTTCTTGCGGCCCTGCACGTGCAGGAAGCCCTGGGCGTCGATCGTGCCGAGGTCGCCGCTCGGCCACCAGTCCGGCGGTGGCGCCTCGCTGCCGAGGTAGCCGAGGAACGCGCTTCCCGTCACCTCGATCTCGCCGTCGGCGGCGATGCGCAGGCGCGCGTGCGGCAGCGGTCGGCCGGTGCTGCCCGGGCGATCGGCGCCGGGCAGGTTCAGCGTCTGCACCGACGCCCCTTCCGACAGGCCGTAGCCTTCGTAGGCCGGGATGCCGAGCTCACGTGCCGACTGCAGCAGCGGCGCACCGACCGCGGCACCGCCCACGGCCACCAGCCGCAGCGATGCCGGTGCCCGGCGACCGGTGGCCCGCAGCCACATCGTCCACGCCCGCAGCATCTGCGGCAGCAGGATCAGGCTGTGCGGCTGCCAGGACTCGACCGCGGCCTGCAGCTGCGCCGGATCGAAGCGCGACGAACCGTGCAGCCCGACGCTGGCCAGCGGCACCGCGATGCAGGTGGCCTGGCGCCGGCGCGGCGCCAGCACGCCGGCGATGTTCTCCAGCAGCACCGCGAACGGCAGCACGCTGAGATGGCGGGTGATGTCCAGCGCGGCCGTGGCCTCGCCGATCGCCTGCGCCACCCGGTCCATCGCTGCCTGCCCCAGGCAGACGCCCTTCGGTGTGCCGGTGGTGCCGGAGGTGAAGGTGACCTTGGCGGTCCCGGCCGGCATCGCGACCGGCACCGCCGGGAGGCGCAGCGCGCTGATCGGCTCCGCTCCGGGGTCGAAGCGGAGCGGCTCGGACGGCGCACCGGGAAAGCCGGCGGCAGCCGCCGGAAACGTCCACAGGGTATCGACGCCGGCCGCGGCCAGCGCATGCTGCAGCTGCCCGCGCGTGAAGAAGCCGGGCAAGGCACATGCACCACCCCGGCCCGTGCCGCGCCCGCATCGGCCACGAGCCAAGCGATGCCGTTGTCGAACAGCGTCGCCAGCACGCGCGTGCCACGCGCCCGCAGGGCCTCGGCGGCGCGGTCGACGGCCGCCTCGAAGCGCGCGGCCGGCCAGGCGTCGGGCTGCCCCGACGCCAGCGTTTCCACGAGATTCATCGGTCCGCGCCCCGCGCCCGCTCGGCCAGTCGACGCATGGCGAGCGGCAGGTGGCCGGCCAGCACGACCGGGTGGTGCTCGTAGTAGCTTCCCCAGTCGTGCGCGGCGTCGCCGAGACGGGCCGGGTCGGCCGGCCCGAGTGCCCTCGGCACCACGCCCATGCGCGTGAACAGGTGGCGCAGTTCTTCGGTCAGGGTGCTGACGACCCATTCGACCTGCAGCCCTGCCAGGTGCTGTGCCAGCCGGAGGATCAGGCGCCTGCCCTCGCCGGCACGGACGGCGGCCAGGTGGCCCACTTCGACGATGCGTTCGCGCGGCGGCTGCACCGCGCCCACGGTCAGGGCATGCTCGATCGGAACGTCCAGGTAATGTTCGAGGAACAGCGGCTGCGTCGCGACCCGGTAGCCGGCGGCGGCCAGCACCGGGGCATCGGGATCGGCGCCGTCGCGCAGGCTCACCAGCACCGGGGCGAACTGGCGCACCCGCGCGCCGTAGCGCTCGCCGTAGACGCGGCGGATGAACTCCTCGACGCGGGCGCGTCCGGGGTCCCCGACGCCATGCCAGGCGAAATGGGGCACCGGGGCGGCGGTCTCGACATCCTGCGAGCGGGGACCGGCGGCGAACTGGGCGATGCGCATGAACACTCCTTTGAGGCCTGGATGCTCGCGGCGCAAACTTAAGCCGGCGTTATGTGGAAGGCAGCCTTACACCTGGTCACCGGCGCTTGCCACATCCGTCACGGCGAACGCCGGCCCGCGGGCGGGCCGATGACCCTGCAATGCCTCCGTGCGGCGCCGGGCTCGCTACACTGCCGCCCGTGCGCCGCCTCCTCGCCATCGTCCTGCTCGCCCTGCTGCCCCTCCAGTTCAGCTGGGCGGCGGTGGCGTCCTATTGCGAGCACGAAGCGAGCGGGAACGCCGGGCACTTGGGCCATCACGAACACCCGCAGCACGGGGCCGCCCCGGTCGACGTCGACAACGATCGCGCGGACGATCCGGCCGCAGGCTCTCCCGATGTCGATTGCGGCCACTGCCATGGCCACTGCACCGGCCTGCCGGCGCTGCGGGAGGGCTTGCCCACCGACCTGTCGACCGTGGCGCCGCGCGCCTCGGCCGACGAAGCGGGCGGCGCCCACGCGCCGGCCCGACCCGAACGCCCTCAGTGGGCGCCCCTTGCCTGATCGGCAAGGCGGGTCTCTCTTCCCTCACCTGAAGCCCGTCGACGCCTGAGCGCGTGCCGCTGTCGCGGCCGCCTCCGGCGTGCGGCGTCCGCCGGGTCGCCGCTTGCCGATCTCCCGTGGGTTGATTCCTTCAACACTGGAGCATCGGATGAACCGAAGTTCACGAACGAACACCGCAGGGCGGCGGCGCGCCGCCGCCCTGCTCTCCGCGCTGCTGGCCACCACGGCGGCACAGGCCGCG
>NZ_AZSN01000083.1:0-16922 GCF_000576225.1 Methylibium sp. T29-B
AGCACCGGCAGGCAGCGCGGCGGCACGCCGGCCACGTCGGCCGGACGCTCGATCCGGGCCACCGGCAGCAAGGCGTGGTCCGACGCCGAGACCAGGGCCGCGGCGCGCCGCAGCACCTCGACATCGCCAACCGCGAAGCCACCCGGCAGCGCATCGCGCAGGAAGGCCGACGCGATGATCTCCGGGCCGATGCCGCAGGCATCGCCCATCGTGATCGCCAGCGGCAGCTGCATGCGGGATGGGCTCACGCCGGGTTGTCGATGTCGATGAACTCGTGCTCGAGGTCGAACAGCTGCGCCACGTGGGCACCGAGCGCGGGGGCACCGAAGCGCTCGGTCGCGTGGTGGCCGCAGGCATAGAACGCCACGCCGGTCTCGCGCGCGATGTGGGCCTGCGGCTCGGAGATCTCGCCGGTCAGGTAGGCATCGGCGCCGGCCGCGATCGCCGCCTCGAAATGGCCCTGCGCACCGCCGGTGCACCAGGCCACGCGGCGGATCGGCCGGCCATCGCCCTCGACCACGGTCGGCGCGCGCCCGAGCCGGAACTGGACCAGCGCCGACAGCGCCGCGCCGGTCAGCGGCTGGGGCGGCCGGCCGACGAAGCCGAGCTGCTGCTCGCCGAAGCGGCCTTCGCTGACGAACTTGAGCTTGGCCCCGAGCTGGGCGTTGTTGCCGTGCTCCGAATGGGCGTCGAGCGGCAGGTGGTAGGCGAACAGGTTGATGTCCGGGCCCAGCAAGGCCGCCACCCGCTTCTTCAGCCAGCCGTTGAGCCGGCCGTCCTGACCGCGCCAGAACAGCCCGTGGTGCACCAGCACCGCATCGGCCCCGGCCGCGGCCGCCGCCTCGATGAAAGCCAGGCTGGCGGTGACGCCGGAGACGATCTTGCGGATCTCCGGCTTGCCTTCGACCTGCAAACCGTTCGGCCCATAATCCTTGAACCGCTCGAGTTCGAGCAGCGTGGACAGGTAGTTTTCCAGCTCTTCACGGCTCGTCAATTCTTCTCTCCCATGCGCAAGACCTGGTTGATTTTCTCCCAAGCCGTGACGGTCGCCCTGGCGATGTGGTTCGTCGTGGCCACGCTCAAGCCCGAATGGGTGCAGAACCGGCCCCTGTCGACTGCGGTGGGTTCGTCGTCCAATCCGGCGCCGCAGATCACGCTGGCCCCCGCTGCGGCCGGCGGCAGCAGCTATGCCGCCGCGGCCAAGCGCGCGGCACCGGCAGTGGTGAGCGTCATCACGAGCAAGACACCGACGGCACGCGACCCGCGCGCCGCCGATCCCTGGTTCCGCTATTTCTTCGGCGACCCCGACTCGCAGGCGCAGAGCGGCGTGGGCTCGGGCGTCATCGTCTCCCCCGAAGGCTATGTGCTGACCAACAACCACGTGGTCGAGCGCATGGACGACATCGAGGTCGTGCTGTCCGACGGGCGGCGCACCAAGGCCGAGGTGATCGGCACCGACCCCGAGGCCGACCTCGCGGTGCTGCGCATCAAGCTCGACAAGCTCCCCTCGGTGAGCTTCGGCGATTCCGACGCACTGCAGGTCGGCGACGTGGTGCTGGCGATCGGCAACCCCTTCGGCGTCGGCCAGACGGTCACCTCCGGCATCGTGTCGGCGCTCGGCCGCAACCAGCTCGGCATCAACACCTTCGAGAACTTCATCCAGACCGACGCGGCCATCAACCCGGCAATTCCGGCGGGGCGCTGATCGACGCCGCCGGCAATTTGATGGGGATCAACACAGCGATCTACTCGCGCTCGGGCGGCAGCCTCGGCATCGGCTTCGCGATCCCGGTGTCCACGGCCCGCCAGGTGATGGAGGGCCTGATCCGGGACGGCCAGGTCACGCGCGGCTGGATCGGCGTGGAGCCACGCGACCTCACGCCCGAGATCGCCGAGACCTTCAACCTCAAGGTGTCGCAGGGCGTGCTGATCACCGGCGTGCTGCAGGGCGGCCCGGCCAGCGAGGGCGGCCTGCGGCCCGGCGACGTGGTCGTGAAGGTGGCTGACTCGCCGGTCGGCAACACCTCGCAGCTGCTCAACGTCGTGGCCTCCCTCAAGCCGCGCTCGAAGGCCCGGCTCGTGGTGCAACGGGGCGACAGCGAAGTGGCGCTCGACGTCGTCGTCGCGCAGCGGCCGAAGGCACCGCGGCAGCAGCGCGAACCCTAGACGGCGCCGTCCTCGGCCGCCGCATCCGGCGCCTGGGTGTGCTTGATGAACACCTTGGCGGCCCAGATCCCGATCTCGTAGAGGATGCACATCGGGATCGCGAGCGCGAGCTGCGAGATCACGTCAGGCGGCGTGACGATCGCCGCGATGATGAAGGCGACGACGATGAAGTAGGCGCGGAAGCCCTTCAGCTTCTCGATCGACACGATGCCCATGCGCGCCAGCACCACCACCACCACCGGCACCTCGAACGCCGCGCCGAAGGCGATGAACATGCTCAGCACGAAACCGAGATAGGCCTCGATGTCCGGCGCCGCGGTGATGCTCTTCGGCGCAAAGCTCTGGATGAACTTGAACACCTGCCCGAACACGAAGAAGTAGCAGAACGCCACGCCCAGCAGGAACAGCAGCGTGCTCGACACCACCAGCGGCATCACCAGCTTCTTCTCGTGCGTGTAGAGACCGGGCGCGACGAAGGCCCACACCTGGTACAGCACTACCGGCAGCGCGAGCATGAAGGCCGCCATCAGCGTGATCTTCAGCGGCACCAGGAACGGCGAGATCACGTTGGTCGCGATCAGCGTCGTGCCGGCCGGCAGGTGCGCCACCAGCGGCGCGGCCAGCAGGTCGTAGAGCGCCGACGGGCCGGGCCAGAGCGCCAGAGCACCGAAGCAGACAACGATCGCCAGCACCGCGCGGATCAGCCGGTCGCGCAGTTCGATCAGGTGCGCGACGAAAGGCTGCTCGCTGCCTTCGAGCTCGTCGCGGGAGTCGGGGGCGCCCACGGGCTACAGCGGGCGCGGCGGCCTGAAGCGCGCCACACGGGCGGCACCGGACTGGGCCTTGGCCCGCACGCCGTGCCGCTGCTTGTACCACTGAGGCATGGCGCCGCGCTTGAGCCGCCAGTTCTTGCGCGGGTGCGTGTAGGCCGGCGGCGGCTCGCTCAGCGGCTCACCAGCGTGATAGCTGTCGGCCGCCGCGCTGCCGCTGCTGCCTCCGTTGCCGTCGGATGACGACAACGACTCCCAGGCCTGGTTCATCTCGCTGCTCGTCCTGTTCACTTCGCTGGACACCGATTGCTCGACGTTGCGCGCAGCGTCCTCGAAGTCGGTCTTCATCTTCTTGAGCTCTTCGAGCTCGATGGAGCGATTGACCTCGGCCTTGACGTCGGCCACGTATCGCTGGGCCTTGCCCATCAGGTGGCCGACGGTGCGCGCGACCTTCGGCAGACGTTCGGGACCGATCACGATCAGCGCCACCGCGCCGATCAGTGCGATCTTGTCGAAGCCGAAGTCGATCATGCGTGCGCCGCTCCGACCACTCAGGACTTCTGCTTCGCCTCGACGTCGACGGTGTTCGCGTCGGCGCTCTTGTTCGCGGTGACCTGCTGCGCCGGATCGGCCGGCGCGGTCGAGCCGTCACGCACGCCGTCCTTGAAGCCCTTCACGGCACCGCCGAGGTCGCTGCCGATGTTCTTGAGCTTCTTCGTGCCGAACACCAGCACGACGATCAACAGCACGATCAACCAGTGCCAAATGCTGAAGGAACCCATGTCGTTCTCCTGAAGACCCGGTAAGGGCAGCCGCAGATTTTAGGCCAGCCCCGCATGACAGACCCGCAAAGCGGGCCGAGGTTCACCCCTTGGCCCAGGGGCGGGGGCCGCCGATCACGTGCATGTGCAGGTGGTAGACCTCCTGCATGCCGTCCTTGCCGGTGTTGATCAGGGTGCGGAAGCCGTTGTCGACGCCCAGTTCACGCATCAGCCGCGGGGCCAGCGCCAGCATGCGCCCCATCAGCTCCTGGTCACCGGGGCCGATGTCGGCGAGCGTCGCGATGTGGCGCTTTGGGATCACCAGCACATGCACCGGCGCCCAGGGGTTGATGTCGTGGAAGGACAGCAGGTGCTCGTCCTCGTAGGCCTTGCGGGACGGGATCTGCCCGGCAATGATCTTGCAGAAGATGCAGTTCGGATCGTGGTCGCTCATGGGGGACGGCGCAGAAAGTGGTCAGGACGGCATCGGCTGGTTGCCGTTGAGATTCAGCCAGCCGCGCACGATGCGGTAGAGGAACCAGATGGAGATCAGCCCCAGGCGATCCAGCCCGGGATGAAGAACAGCAGCCACAGCCAGGAGGTGACGATGTACAGGCCCCCGGCCCACAGCACGGACCGGATGCGCCAGCTGAAGTGCGAGGCCTGCCAGGTGCCCGCGGCCTCGTCCTTCTTCACCACGTCGATGATGAAGGCCACGATCAGCAGCGCCACGCTGGCCTGCACGCCGGGCAGCACCGCACCGACCGCGACGATCAGGTGCAACAGGTAGCTGACGGTACCGACCGTCTTTAGGGAGCGCTCGCGCTCGTCGCTGTCGATCACCGTGCTCATGGGCCGCTCTCCTTCGTGGATTCGGCCTCGCGGCCCCTGACCTTGCGCAATGCGAACTCCTCGAGACCCGACTGGCCCTCGCGGCGCTCGAGCTCGGCCAACACCTGGGCCGGCGTGAGGCCGAAATGCGCCAGCGCCACCATGGCGTGGAACCACAGGTCTGCCGCCTCGGCGACGATCTTCGGGCGGTCGCCGTCCTTGGCCGCCATCACGAACTCGGTCGCTTCCTCGCCCACCTTCTTGAGGATCGCATCGGTGCCCTTGTGGAACAGCCGCGCGACGTAGCTCGCCTCGGGGTCGCCGCCGCGGCGCGATTCGATCACGGCCGCCAGACGGGCCAGGGTGTCGTCGCCGCTCATCTGTAGATGTGCTCCGGGTCCTTCAGCACCGGCTCGACCGCGTGCCAGGCGCCGCTCTCATACCGTTGATAGAAGCAGCTGTGGCGTCCGGTGTGGCAGGCGATCGAGGGCGCGTGGCCGAGCTGTTCGACCTTCAGCAGCAGCACGTCGTTGTCGCAGTCCAGCCGCATGTCGCGCACCTTCTGGATGTGGCCCGACTCCTCGCCCTTGTGCCACAGCCTGCCGCGCGAGCGGCTCCAGTACACCGCCTCGCCCAGTTCGGCCGTGCGCGCCAACGCCTCGCGGTTCATCCACGCGAACATCAGCACGTCGCCGGTGGCGGCTTCCTGCGCGATCACCGGCAGCAGGCCGTCGCGGTCCCAGCGAATGTCATCGAGCCAAGTCATGCGCAGCAGTTTAGCGACTCGCGATAGCTGCCGTCGCTCTGTGGCATCGGCCCGCGCTGGAGAAACCCAGTGGACGCCGCGGGTCCGGCTCCGCCGGCCCGCCGGCGTCGCCCCCTTGAGGGGAGCGGCGCAGCCGCAACGGGGGTGGATTACGTCCTGACGGGGATGCCGTGCTCGGCCATCAAGGCCTTGGCCTGGCCGACGGTGAACGTGCCGTAGTGGAAGATGCTGGCGGCCAGCACCGCATCGGCGCCACCGATCTGGATGCCCTCGGCGAGGTGCTCCAGCGCGCCGACGCCGCCCGAGGCGATCACCGGCACCGGCACCGCGTCGCTGACCGCGCGCGTCAGCGGCAGGTTGAAGCCGATCTGCGTGCCGTCGCGGTCCATGCTGGTCAGCAGGATCTCGCCGGCGCCGAACTCGGCCATCTGCTGCGCCCAGGCCACTGCATCGAGGCCGGTGTTCTTGCGCCCGCCGTGCGTGTAGACCTCCCAGCCTCGCCGCCCACCCTGGCCTTGGCATCGATGGCGACCACGATGCACTGCGCGCCGTACTTGTCGGAGGCGTCACGGATCAGCTGCGGGTTCGCGACCGCCGCCGAGTTGAAGCTCACCTTGTCGGCCCCGGCATTGAGCAGGCGGCGCACGTCCTCGACGCTCCGCACGCCGCCGCCGACGGTGAGCGGGATGAAGACCTGCGAGGCCACCGCCTCGATGATGGGCAGGATGAGGTCGCGCCCGTCGCTGGTGGCGGTGATGTCGAGGAAGGTCAGTTCGTCGGCGCCCTGCTCGTTGTAGCGCGCGGCGATCTCCACCGGGTCGCCGGCATCACGCAACTCGACGAAGTTGACGCCCTTGACGACGCGGCCGCCGGTGACGTCGAGGCAGGGATGATGCGCTTGGCGAGCATGCGGGGGCGCCGCTCAGGCGTCGCCGTTCAGCGCGTCGGCCCGCGCCTGCGCCGCGGCGAAGTCGAGGTCGCCGGTGTAGATCGCCCGACCGCAGATCACACCCTCGATGCCCTCGCCTTCGACGGCGCACAGGCGCTCGATGTCGGCGATGTCGCTGAGGCCGCCCGAGGCGATCACCGGGATGGTGAGCGCCTGCGCCAGCTTGACGGTGGCGTCGATGTTGATGCCGCTCAGCATGCCGTCGCGGCCGATGTCGGTGTAGATCACGCCCTCGACGCCGTAGTCCTCGAACTTCTTCGCCAGGTCCACCACCTCGTGGCCGGTCAGCTTGCTCCAGCCGTCGGTCGCGACCTTGCCGTCCTTGGCATCGAGCCCCACGATGATGTGGCCGCCGAAGGCCGTGCAGGCGTCGCGCAGGAAGCCCGGGTTCTTGACCGCGGCGGTGCCGATGATCACGTAGGACAGACCGTCGTCGAGGTAACGCTCGATGGTGTCGAGGTCACGGATGCCGCCGCCCAGTTGCACCGGGATCTCGTCGCCCACTTCCTTCAGGATGGCCTTGATCGCCGGCTCGTTGACCGGCTTGCCGGCGAAGGCGCCGTTCAGGTCGACCAGGTGCAGGCGGCGCGCCCCGGCGTCGAGCCAGCGCCGGGCCATCGCGGCGGGGTCCTCACCGAAGGTGGTGGACACATTCATGTCGCCTTGCTTCAGGCGCACGCAGCGGCCGTCTTTCAGGTCGATGGCAGGGATCAGCAACATGGCTGTCAGGGGGGTGGGGGGTCAGGGGGCACCAGCCGAGGAAGTTGCGGTACAGGGCCAGGCCGTGAGCAGCGCTCTTCTCGGGGTGGAACTGGGTGGCAAAAATATTATCGCGTGCCACCGCACTGGTAAAGCGCGCGCCATAGTCGGTTTCACCAACGCTGTGCGCCGGATCGGCCGGCTGCGCATAGAAGCTGTGCACGAAATAGAACCAGCTGGCATCGGGCACGCTGGCCCACACCGGGTGCGGACGCGCCTGCAGCACCTGGTTCCAGCCCATCTGCGGCACCTTGTAGCGGCTGCCGTCGGGCTGGAGTCGGCCTTCGAGCTGGAAGCGCCGCACCCGGCCCGGGATCAGGCCCAGGCCGGGCGTGTCCTGTTCCTCGCTGTGGTCGAGCAGCATCTGCATGCCGACGCACACGCCCATCAGCGGCTTGTCGGCAGCGGCCTCGAGCACGGCGGCCCGCAGGGCGCCCCCGTGCGCCTCTCGCAGCTCGCGCATGCAGTCGCGCATCGCGCCCTGGCCGGGCAGCACCACGCGTTCGGCGGCGCGCACCACCTCGGGCTCGGCCGTCACCACCACCTCGAAGCCGGTCCCGGCGGCCGCGTGCAGCACGGCCTGCGACACCGAGCGGAGGTTGCCCATGCCGTAGTCGATGACCGCCACGCGACGGCTCATGTCAGAGGCTGCCCTTGGTGGAAGGGATGACGCCGGCCATGCGCGGGTCGCGCTCCAGCGCCATGCGCAGCGCTCGGGCGAAGGCCTTGAAGACCGTCTCGCACTGGTGGTGGGCGTTGTCGCCGTGCAGGTTGTCGATGTGCAGCGTGACGCCGGCATGGTTCACGAAACCCTGGAAGAACTCGTAGACCAGCTGGGTGTCGAGCGCGCCGATCATGCCGGCCTTGAACGGCACGCGCATGTGCAGCCCGGGCCGGCCGGAGAAGTCGACCACCACACGGCTCAGCGCCTCGTCGAGCGGCACGTAGGCATGGCCGTAGCGGCGCAGCCCCTTCTTGTCGCCGACCGCCTTGGCGAAGGCCTGGCCGAGCGTGATGCCGACGTCCTCGACGGTGTGGTGACCGTCGATATGCAGATCGCCGTCGGCCTCGATCTCCAGGTCGACCAGCCCGTGGCGCGCCAGCTGGTCGAGCATGTGGTCGAAGAAGCCGATGCCGGTGGCGAGCCTGGCCACGCCCGTGCCGTCGAGGTCGACGCGCACGCGGATCTTCGTTTCGGCGGTGTCGCGCCGGACTTCGGCAACTCGGTTCGGTTCGGTCATGACAGGATGCCTTTCAGGGCCGCGATCATCTGGTCGTTCTCTTCGGGCAGGCCAACGGTGAGGCGCAGGCAGTTTGCCAGCAGCGGGTGCAGGCCGGACACGTTCTTCACCAGCACGCCGCGCGCCTTCAGGCCCTCGAACGCGGCCTTCGCGTCGGGCACCCGCACCAGCACCATGTTGGCCTCGCTCGGGAACGGCGTGGCGCCCGGCATCGCGCGCAGCGCGTCCAGCAGCCGCGCGCGCTCGGCGCGCAGCACGGCGGCCTGGCGCGCGAACTCGTCCTCGTGCTCCAGCGCGAACAGCGCCGCCTCGCAGTTCAGCACGCTCACGTTGTAGGGCGGGCGCACCTTGTCGATCTCGGCCACCAGCGCGGCCGGACCCATCAGGTAGCCCAACCGCACACCGGCCAGGCCGAACTTGCTGAGCGTGCGCATCAGCAGCACGTGGTCGTGGTGCGCCAGCCGGTCGATGTAGCTGCGGCTCGCGAAGGGCTGGTAGGCCTCGTCGATCACCACCAGGCCGCCGTGCTCGCGCACCGTGTCGACGACGCGCTCGATCACCGCGTCGTCCCACAGGTTGGCGGTCGGGTTGTTCGGGTAGGCCAGGTAGGTGAGGGCCGGCCGGTGCTCGCGCACCGCGGCCAGCATCGCCGCGGCGTCGAGCTCGAAGTCGGCGGTCAGCGGCACGCCGACGAAGCGCAGCCCCTGCAGCCGGGCCGACATCTCGTACATCACGAAGCCCGGCAGCGGCGCCAGCACGGTCGCGCCTGGCACATCGCAGGCCATGCTGAGCAACGAGATCAGCTCGTCGGAGCCATTGCCCAGCATCAGCGCGCAACCGGGCGGCAGGCCAGCGTGGCGGGCCAGCGCCGCGCGCAGCTCGTCGGTGCGCGTGCCGGGATAGCGGTTGATCGCCAGCGCGCCGAGCCGGCGGCCCAGCTCGGCCTGCAACGCGGCGGGCAGGCGGTGCGGGTTCTCCATCGCGTCGAGCTTCACGAAGCCGTCCGACGGCTGGATCGCGTAGGCGTGCATGTTCTGCACGTCCTGGCGGACGAAGCGCGCGAGGCGGGGCGCGAGCGGGGGGCCGCCGTTGTTGCTGTTGCTGCTGCTCATCGTGCCGCTCCCGGCTTCTTCGCCAGCCGCATCTCGGCCGCCTGCGCGTGCGCCTGCAGGCCCTCGCCGTAGGCCAGCTCGGCGGCGATCACGCCCAGCGTCTGCGCGCCCTGCTCGCTGACCTCGATCAGGCTGCTGCGCTTCTGGAAGTCGTAGACGCCCAGCGGCGAACTGAAGCGCGCGGTGCCCGAGGTCGGCAGCACGTGGTTCGGCCCGGCACAGTAGTCGCCCAGCGATTCGCTGGTGTAGGCACCGAGGAAGATCGCGCCGGCGTGGCGCAGCAGCGGCTCCCAGCGGTGCGGCTCGTTCGAGCTCACTTCCAGGTGCTCGGGCGCGATGCGGTTGCTGATCTCGCAGGCCTCGTCCATCGAGCGGGTGTGGATCAACGCGCCGCGCCCTTCCAGCGAAGCGCGGATGATGGCAGCGCGCGGCATGCCGGGCAGCAGCCGGTCGATCTCTGTCTGAACTGCGTCGAGATAGGCCGCATCGGGGCACAGCAGGATGCTCTGCGCCAGCTCGTCGTGCTCGGCCTGGCTGAACAGATCCATCGCCACCCAGTCGGCCGGCGTGCTGCCGTCGGCCAGCACCAGGATCTCGCTGGGCCCGGCGATCATGTCGATGCCCACCGTGCCGAACACGCGCTTCTTCGCGCTCGCCACATAGGCGTTGCCGGGGCCGGTGATCTTGTCGACCTGCGGCACCGTGGCCGTGCCATAGGCCAGCGCAGCCACCGCCTGCGCACCACCGATCGTGAAGGCGCGCGTCACGCCCGCCACGTGCGCGGCGGCCAGCACCAGGGTGTTGCGCTCGCCCTTCGGCGTGGGCACCACCATCACGATCTCGGGCACGCCGGCCACATGGGCCGGCACCGCATTCATCAGCAGGCTGGACGGATAGGCCGCCTTGCCACCCGGCACGTAGATGCCCACGCGGTCCAGCGGCGTGACCTTCTGGCCCAGCAGCGTGCCGTCCTCGTCGCGGTAGCTCCAGCTGCGGCCGCAGGCGTCGAGCTGGCGCTCGTGGTAGCTGCGGATGCGGCGCGTGGCCTGCTGCAGCGCGTCGCGCTGCGCCGGCGTGATGGCCGCGAAGGCGGCGGCGAAATCGGCCTGCGTCAGCTCGAGCTCGCTCATCGAGCCGACCGGCAGTGCGTCGAAGCGCGCGGTGTACTCCAGGACCGCGGCGTCGCCGCGCTGCCGCACGTCGGCCAGGATCTCCGCCACACGGCCCTCGATCGCGTCGTCGGTCTCCGCCGACCAGTGCTGCACGGCCCGGAATGCCGCCTCGAAATCGGGCTGCGTGGTGGCCAGGCGGCGCAGGTTCACGCGGGCGGGGGCGCTCATGTTCACTCCTGGGGGATGGCTGCTGCGAAGACGTCGATCAGCGGACGGATCGCCTCGCGCTTGAGCTTCAGCGCGGCCTGGTTCACCACCAGCCGCGACGAGATGTCCATGATCCGCTCGACCTCGAGCAGGTGGTTGGCCTTGAGCGTGCTGCCGGTCGACACCAGGTCGACGATGGCATCGGCCAGGCCGGTCAGCGGCGCCAGCTCCATCGAGCCGTAGAGCTTGATCAGGTCGACGTGCACGCCCTTGTCGGCGAAGTGGTCGCGCGCGACGCTCACGTACTTCGTGGCGACGCGGATGCGCGAGCCCTGCTTCACCGCCGCCGCGTAGTCGAAGTCGGCCCGCACCGCCACGCTCATGCGGCACTTGGCGATGCGCAGGTCCAGCGGCTGGTACAGGCCCTGACCGCCATGCTCCAGCAGCACGTCGAGCCCGACCACGCCGAGGTCGGCACCGCCATGCTGCACGTAGGTGGCACGTCGGTGGCGCGCACCAGCACCACGCGCACGTCGGGCCGGTTGGTCGGCAGGATGAGCTTGCGCGAGGTCTCGGGGTCCTCGGTGACCTCGATGCCTGCCGCCTTCAGCAGCGGCAGCGTCTCTTCGAAGATGCGGCCCTTCGACAGCGCGAGCGTGATGCTCATGGGGCCTCCCGCCGGGCCGCCCGGATGGAGGCCTCGCGCCCTCGGGGCGAAGCGAACGAAGTGCGCGTGAGGACTGTCATTTCACTCTTTCGATGTCCGCGCCCAGGGCGCGCAGCTTCGTTTCCATCTGGTCGTAGCCGCGGTCCAGGTGGTAGATGCGGTCGACCAGGGTCTCGCCGCTGGCCACCAGGCCGGCGATCACCAGGCTGGCCGAGGCGCGCAGGTCGGTCGCCATCACCGTGGCGCCCGACAGCTGCGGCACGCCGGTGACGATGGCCGTGTGGCCGTCGACCTCGATCTTCGCGCCCAGGCGCACCAGTTCATCGACGTGCATGAAGCGGTTCTCGAAGATGGTCTCGGTGACGCGCGCGGTGCCCTCGGCGATGCAGTCGAGCGCCATGAACTGCGCCTGCATGTCGGTCGGGAAGGCCGGGTACTCGCTGGTGCGGAAGCCCACCGCCTTCAGCTTGCCGTCGGAGGCCACGCGGATCCAGTCGCTGCCGGCCTCGACGCGGACGCCGGCCTCGCGCAGCTTGTCGATCACCGCGTCCAGGTGGTCGGCGCGCGCGTGCTTCAGCAGCACCTCGCCGCCGGCCGCGGCCACCGCGCACAGGAAGGTGCCGGCCTCGATGCGGTCGGGCACCACGCGGTGCCCGCCGCGCGGCGCGTGCAGTTGCGCGACGCCCTGGATGCGGATCTTGCTGCTGCCGTGGCCCTCGATCTTCGCGCCCATCGCGATCAGCATCTCGGCCAGGTCGGGGATCTCGGGCTCCTGCGCGGCGTTCTCGAGCACGGTCTCGCCGTCGGCCAGCGTCGCGGCCATCAGCAGGTTCTCCGTGCCGGTGACGGTCACCATGTCCGTCGTGATGCGCGCGCCGCGCAGCCCGCCCGAGGCCTTGGGCGCCTTCGCGATGATGTAGCCGTGCTCGACGCTGATCTGCGCGCCCATCGCCTGCAGGCCCTTGATGTGCTGGTCGACCGGCCGCGAGCCGATCGCACAACCGCCCGGCAGCGACACCGTGGCCTCGCCGAAGCGCGCCAGCAGCGGTCCCAGCACCAGGATCGACGCCCGCATGGTCTTCACCAGGTCGTAGGGGGCCTCGGGGCTGCTGACCGGGCCGGCGTCGATGGTCACTTCGTCGGGGCGGCTCTCGCTGCGCTCGGCGACGGCGCCCATGTTGCGCAGCAGCTTCAGCGTGGTCGACACGTCCTGCAGGCGCGGCACGTTCGAGAAGCGCACCGGCTCGGCGGTCAGCAGCGCAGCGCACAGCTCCGGCAGCGCCGCGTTCTTGGCGCCCGAGATCGCGACCTCGCCGTGGAGACGGCGGCCGCCGCGAATGATGAGTTTGTCCATGGTGCGGTGCTCGTCACCGCCCTGCATCACGCGCTTGCACGGACCGCCCTCGCCACGAGGGAGCGCACAAGCCGCGCCACAGGGCGGCTTGTGGATCAGTGGTGGTGGGCAGCGGCAGCGCGGGGCTCGGAGCCCTGCACCGCGAATTCGGCCGGCGTCAGCGTCTTCATCGACAGCGCGTGGATTTGTTCGCGCATTCTATCGCCGAGCGCTGCGTAGACCCGTTGGTGACGGCGGACGCGGCTCAGGCCGTCGAACTCGGCCGACACGATGGTGGCGAAGAAGTGGCGGCCGTCGCCCTCCACCTGCAGATGCTCGCAGGCGAGCCCTTGCGCGATGTAGCGCTGCACGTCGTCTGCGGTGGGGTCGGCCATGACACCAGTGTATCGGGCGTTCAGGAGCGCAGCTTGTAGCCGGTCTTCAGCAGCCGCAGCGCCACCGCCGAGACGGCCGCCAAGCTGGCGGCGACCACCCCCAGGCTGACCCACGGGCTCACGTCGCTGATGCCGAAGAAGCCGGCCCGGAATCCGTCGATCATGTAGAAGAAGGGATTGAGATGGCTCACCGCCTGCCAGAACGGCGGGAGCGAGTCGATCGAATAGAACACGCCCGACAGAAAGGTCATCGGCATCACGATGAAGTTCTGGAACGCCGCGATCTGGTCGAACTTCTCGGCCCACAGGCCGGCCACCAGGCCCAGCGCGCCCATCATCGCCGCCCCCAGCACGGCGAACACCAGAGTCCACCACGGCGCGGCCAGGCCGGGCGGCGCGAACCACACGGTGACCAACAGCACCCCGGCGCCCACCACCAGGCCGCGCACCACCGACGCGCCCGCATAGGCCGCGAACCACGCCCAGTGCGACAACGGCGTCACCAGCAGGAAAACGAGGTTGCCGGTCACCTTGCTCTGGATCAGCGACGAGCTGCTGTTGGCGAAGGCGTTCTGCAGCACGCTCATCATCACCAGCCCGGGGATCAGGAAACTGGTGTAGCCGACGCTGCCGTAGACCTTCACATGGGCTTCGAGCGCATGGCCGAAGATCAGCAGGTAGAGCACGGCAGTCAGCACCGGCGCCGCCACGGTCTGGAAGCTGACCTTCCAGAACCGCAGCACCTCCTTGTACAGCAGCGTGCGCGCGCCGGTCATGACTGCCCCTCGTCCGACGAGTACGTCGGCCGATCCCCCGTGGGGATGCGGGCCGGTCATACCGCCACCTTCTGCGGTTCGCCCTGCATGATCTCGAGGAACACGTCCTCCAGGTCGGCGCGGCCGATCTCCAGCTCCTCGACCCGGACCTGGGCGCTGCGCAGCAGCGCGAGCAGCGTCTCCACCTCGGCGGCGTCGTGTGCGGTGAGCTGCACGATGCGGCCGGTCACGCGCGCCTGGGCCGCCACCGCCGGCGGCAGCGCCTGGTCGGTCTTGAAGCGCAGCATGGTGCTCGCGGTGCCGGCCAGCAGGTTGGCGGTGCGATCCAGCGCCACCACGCGGCCCTGCTTGAGCATCGCGATGCGGCCGCACAGCGCCTCGGCCTCTTCCAGGTAGTGCGTGGTCAGCAGCACGGTGTGGCCCTCGCGGTTGAGCCGCGCGATGAACTGCCACAGCGTCTGGCGCAGCTCCACGTCGACCCCGGCGGTCGGCTCGTCGAGCACGATCACCGGCGGTCGGTGCACCAGCGCCTGCGCCACCAGCACGCGGCGCTTCATGCCACCCGACAGCTGGCGCATGTTGGCGTCGGCCTTGTCGGCCAGCCCCAGGTGGTGCAGCAGCTCGTCGATCCAAGCATCGTTGGCCCGGCGGTCGACGCGCACACCGAAATAGCCGCTCTGGATGCGCAGCGTCTCGCGCACCGAGAAGAAGGGGTCGAACACCAGCTCCTGCGGCACGATGCCGAGCGCGCGGCGCGCGGCCGCGTAGTCGTCCACCACATCGTGGCCCTGCACGGTGACGCGCCCGCGGGTCGCGCGGCTCAGGCCGGCCAGGATGCTGATCAGCGTGGTCTTGCCGGCGCCGTTGGGGCCGAGCAGGCCGAAGAAGTCGCCCGGCTCGATGTCGAAACTCACGTCCTGCAGGGCATGCAGGTCGCCGCGCTGGCTGCCGCGCGGGGCGGGGTAGGTCTTGGAAACGGAGTCGAAACGAACGGCCGGCATGGAGGTCTCGGGGGACAGCCGGGGATTGTAGGCAGGCCCCGCCATCGGTGCTGGCCGCCTTGGTGGCGCGTGATCTTGATGCTAGATTGACCGGAAACCAGCCTGCTCGCCCCCCGGCGAGTCGACCGCGCCATGAGCCCACGGGTCCCGAAGAAAGCACCGCGCCGCACGGCCGAGCGCATCCTGGAGGTGACGCTGGAACTGTTCAACCGCTTCGGCGAACCCAATGTCAGCACCACGCTGATCTCGGCCGAGCTCAGCATCAGCCCCGGCAACCTCTACTACCACTACCCGGCCAAGGACGAGCTGATCAACAGCCTGTTCGACCGCTACGAGGCCGCCCTCACCGATCTGCTGCGGGCGGCCGACAACGTGCGCAACGTCGAGGACGCCTGGCTGTTCTTCCACATGCTGTTCGAGCTGATCTGGCAGTACCGCTTCCTGTACCGCGACCTGAACGACCTGCTCAGCAAGAACCGTCGCCTGGAGACCCATTTCCAGTTCGTGCTGAAGAACAAGCAGTTGGCCGTCAAGGCGGTGCTCGACGGCCTGAGCCGCGCGCAGGCGATGCGCATCGACGCGCGCGAGGCCGAGCCGGTGGCCACCTCGATGGTGGTGGTGCTGACCTACTGGCTCAGCTACGAGTACGTGCGCGACCCGCGCAAGGCGCTGGAACCCGAGAGCGCCGGCGCGGCGCTGCTGCGCGGCGCCCGCCACGTGCTCAGCCTGTTGATGCCCTACCTCGACCCCGGCCAGCGCGAGCACCTGCTGATGCTGGCCGGCAGCTACCAGCGCGACTGAGCGACACCGGACCGACGACCGAGAACCGAGAACGACGCAGGAGACCCGCACCATGGCCAAGTGGACCGCCTTCCCCTATGACAACGCCGCCTACGTGCACGACGCCCCGGCGCTGAAGAAGCACTGGGCCCGGCTGCATGCCGGCGACGCCGAACCCTGGCCCAAGGACGCTGCCGTGCAGGAGGCCTGGGCGCTGTTCCACGCAGGAGAGTTCAGGAAGGCGGTCGACGCCGGGTTGAAGGCTGGTGGCGCCGGCCTCACCGCGGCCAACAAGGCCCAGGCGATCTACGCCAACTACCTCGAGAAGAGCGAGAAGGTGAAGCTCGACCTGTTCCTCGAGCTCGCCCAGCGCGCCGAAGCCCAGGCCGCCGCCGAGCCGAAGAACGCCAACGCGCACTACCTGATGGCCTATGCGGTGGGCCGCTACGGCCAAGGCATCAGCGTCGCGAAGGCGCTCGCCCAGGGACTGGGCAGCAAGGTGAAGAATGCGCTGGAGACCACCATCAAGCTGGCACCGAAGCACGCCGATGCGCACATCGCGCTCGGCGCCTTCCATGCCGAGGTGATCGACAAGGTCGGCAAGCTGCTCGGCAAGACCCAGGGCGCCGATGCCGCGACCGGGCTGAAGATGTTCCAGACCGCGCTGAAGCTCAACCCCGGCAGCGCGATCGCGATGGTGGAATACGCCAACGGGCTGGTCATGCTGGAGGGCGACAAGCGCATGAAGGAGGCCGAGCAGCTCTACGCGCAGGCCGCCGCGTGCACGCCGGCCGACGCGATGGAGCGGCTGGACGTGGAGATGGCGAAGGCCGAGCTGGAAGACTGACTTGAGCACCACGCCACCTGCCGCCGCCGCGTACGTGATCGGCCACATCGTCATCAAGGACCCCGACACCTGGGTGGCCTACCGGAACCAGGTGCCCGCGACGCTGATTCCCTGGCAGGGCGAGATCCTGGTGCGTGGTCAGCGCGCGGTCGAGCTGAGCGGCCGCTCGCCGTTCACCGACACCGTCGTCATCCGCTTTCCGGACACGGCTGCGGTCGAGGGCTGGTACCGCTCGCCGGCCTACCAGGCGCTGATCCCGCTGCGCGAACG
Source organism: Methylibium sp. T29-B (assembly GCF_000576225.1). Classification (NCBI taxonomy): domain Bacteria; kingdom Pseudomonadati; phylum Pseudomonadota; class Betaproteobacteria; order Burkholderiales; family Sphaerotilaceae; genus Methylibium; species Methylibium sp. T29-B. The sequence continues at coordinate 16,744 of NZ_AZSN01000083.1, forward strand.
GGCGGCCGAAGTGGTGCTGGTGGGCTACGCGATGTAGTCGTCCCGGGCGAGACAGCGCCCGCTCGGCCCCGGCTCTCTGCTCTCCCTACTGCGCCGCGCGGCGCAGCGTCTCGACGACCGGCCGCGTCAGCACCTCGCGCAGCCCCCACCAGCCGGCCGCCAGCGCCAGCAGCGCACCG
>NZ_AZSN01000084.1:0-16564 GCF_000576225.1 Methylibium sp. T29-B
GGCGCTGGCGGCTCGGGTCGGCGGCCTGGGTCGGCGTCGTGCCGCCCACCGATCTTGCGCGGCCGGCGGTGTGGCTGGCGCCTCAGGACGGGACAGCGGCCCCGCCGCACGCGCGCTTCGAGTTCGACGAGGTGCTGCGCCCCGATACGGCCGGCCTGCTGCAATCGCTGCGCGAGCAAGGCATCAGGTTGCGCCTGCTCTCGGGCGATCGCGCGGGGGCCGTGCAGGCGGTGGCCCAGCGTCTGGGCCTCGCGGATGCACGGCACGACGCGACGCCGCAGGACAAGCTGGCCAGCCTGCGCGCACTGCAGCGCCAGGGGCACCGCGTCCTGATGGTGGGCGACGGCCTGAACGACGGCCCGGTGCTGGCCCAGGCCGACGTGTCCGTCGCGCTCGGCCACGGCGCGGCGCTCGCGCAGCAGCGCGCCGACATCGTGGTGCTGGGCAGCCGGCTCGGTGAGATTGCCCATGCGCGTGGCGTCGCACGTCGCTGTGCCGCCGTCGTGCGCCAGAACCTGGCCTGGGCGGCAGGCTACAACGCGGTCTGCGTGCCGCTGGCCCTGCTGGGCTGGCTGCCGCCGTGGGCTGCTGGGCTGGGCATGGCGCTCAGTTCGCTCGTCGTGGTCGGCAACGCGCTGCGCCTTGCGCGCTGAACACAAAGGGACGGCGGACCGGATGGACAGCCTTTACCTGCTTTTGCCGATTTCGGTGCTGCTTGCGCTGGTCGTGCTCGGTGTCTTCGCCTGGGCGGTGCACCACGGCCAGTTCGACGACCTCGAGCGCGAGGCCACCCGGGTGCTGGAAGAGCCCGGCGCCTGCGGCGCGCCCGCCACGGCGGCCGACCCGAACGCGCACGCATCGACCGAAGCTTGACCGGCGTCAAGCCGCATCAAGGCTCCGGTTCGGACACTCCCTGTCATCGACAGGATGCGAGGAGAGTTCGATGAACGCAATGGCGGCCCAGGGAGCAGCGCCGGTCTACGAGGATCGTGTGGTCACGCAGTTCGCGCTGGCGGCCGTGCTGTGGGGCGTGGTCGGCATGGCGGTGGGCGTGCTGATCGCAGCGCAGCTCACGTGGCCGGAACTCAACTTCGGCATTCCCTGGCTGAGCTACGGGCGGCTGCGGCCGCTGCATACCAACGCCGTGATCTTCGCGTTCGGCGGTTGCGCGCTGATGGCCACCTCCTTTCACGTGGTGCAGCGCACCTGCCAGGTCCGGTTGTTCGCGCCGGCGCTCGCGCACTTCACCTTCTGGGGCTGGCAGGCGGTGATCGTGCTGGCGGCGGTCACGCTGCCGCTGGGCATGACCAGCGGCAAGGAGTACGCGGAACTCGAGTGGCCGATCGACATCCTGATCACGCTGGTGTGGGTGGCCTACGCGGTGGTGTTCTTCGGCACCATCGGCATCCGCAAGGTGCGCCACATCTACGTGGCCAACTGGTTCTTCGGCGCCTTCATCCTGACGGTGGCGCTGCTGCACCTGGTGAACAGCGCGGCGCTGCCGGTGAGTCTGACCAAGAGCTACTCCGCCTACGCCGGCGTGCAGGATGCGATGGTGCAGTGGTGGTACGGCCACAATGCGGTGGGCTTCTTCCTGACGGCCGGCTTCCTCGGGATGATGTACTACTACATCCCCAAGCAGGCCGAGCGCCCGGTGTACAGCTACCGGCTGTCGATCGTGCACTTCTGGGCACTGATCTTCACCTACATGTGGGCAGGCCCCCACCACCTGCACTACACCGCCTTGCCCGACTGGGCGCAGAGCGTGGGCATGGTGTTCTCGCTGGTGCTGCTGGCGCCCAGCTGGGGCGGCATGATCAACGGGATCATGACCCTCAGCGGTGCCTGGCACAAGCTGCGCGACGACCCGATCCTGAAGTTCCTGATCGTCTCGCTGTCGTTCTACGGCATGTCGACCTTCGAGGGGCCGATGATGTCGATCAAGACCGTCAACGCGCTCTCCCACTACACCGATTGGACCGTCGGACACGTGCACAGCGGCGCGCTCGGCTGGGTGGGCTTCATCTCGATGGGCTCGCTGTACTACCTGATCCCGCGCATGTTCGGCCGCAAGGAGATGTACAGCGTGCGGGCGATCGAGCTGCACTTCTGGATCGCGACCATCGGCGTCGTGCTCTACATCGCCGCGATGTGGATCGCCGGCGTGATGCAGGGCCTGATGTGGCGCGCCATCAACCTGACGGCACGCTGGTCTACAGCTTCGTCGAGAGCGTGAAGGCGACCTTTCCGTTCTACGTGGTGCGCCTGCTCGGCGGCCTGCTGTACCTGAGCGGGATGCTGCTGATGGCCTGGAACGTGGTGATGACCGTGAAGGCGGGCCGCCGCGCGCTTGTGCCGGTGCCCACCGCGCTGGCGCGCGCCTGAACCCTGCCGAGGACCCGATGACATGAGCAACGAACACAACGCAGCGCCGGCCCGTGGCCACGAGCGCATCGAGACTACCAACTGGCTGATGATCGTGCTGATCCTGGTGGTGGTGGCTGTCGGCGGCCTGGTCGAGATCGTGCCGCTGTTCTTCCAGCGCAGCACCACCGAGCCGGTGCCCGGCCTCAAGCCCTACACGGCCCTGCAGGTGGCCGGCCGCGACGTCTACGTGCGCGAGGGTTGCTACAACTGCCACTCGCAGATGATCCGGCCGTTCCGCGCCGAGACGCTGCGCTACGGCCACTACTCGGTGGCGGGCGAGTTCGTCTACGACCGGCCGTTCCAGTGGGGCAGCAAGCGCACCGGTCCCGACCTGCACCGGGTTGGCGGGCGCTACAGCGACGAGTGGCATCGCCTGCACCTCGCGAACCCGCGCGACCTGGTGCCCGAGTCCAACATGCCCGCCTATCCCTGGCTCGCCAAGGCGGCGCTCGATCCGGCCGAGATGCCTGGAAAGCTGCGCGCGCTGCGCGCCCTGGGCGCGCCGTACACCGACGCCGAGCTGGCGCAGGCCGGCGAGGACGTCAAGGGCAAGACCGAGCTCGACGCGCTCGTGGCCTATCTCCAGGTGCTCGGCACCGCGGTGAAGTGAGAAGGGGACGCACGAAATGAGCCTGAACGAATTGCGGGCAGCCGTGACGCTGCTGTCCTTCCTGGTCTTCATCGGCATCGTCGCCTGGACCTTGTCGCGTCGGCGCAATGAGAGCTTCGAAGAAGCTGCCCGTCTGCCGTTCGCGGCCGACGAGGCCGCAACCCGGCTGGGGGGCCGTCATGAGTGATTTCGTCGCGGTCGGTTGGCCGCTGTTCATCGCCATCGTCACGATCGCCGGCCTCGCGGCGTGCCTGGTGCTGCTGTTCATCGCCAGCCGCCGTAAGGTGATGGCCGGCGACAACACCACCGGCCATGTCTGGGACGAGGATCTGCGCGAGCTGAACAACCCGCTGCCGCTGTGGTGGATGGGTCTGTTCGTGCTGACGGTGTTGTTCGGTGCGCTCTATCTGGTGCTCTATCCGGGGCTGGGCACCCACCCAGGCCAGCTGCGCTGGACCTCGCAGTCGGAGTACGAATCGGAGATGGCGCGCGGTCGCGCCCAAGTGGAGCCTCTCTACGCGCGCTTCACCACGATGTCGGCCGCCGAACTGGCGCGTGACCCGCAGGCCCATGCGCTGGGCGAGCGGCTGTTCATCAACAACTGCGCGCAGTGCCACGGTTCCGACGCGCGGGGCAGCAAGGGTTTTCCGAACCTGACCGATACCGACTGGCTGCACGGCGGGTCGCCCGAGCAGATTGCGCAATCGATTGCCCAGGGGCGCCAGGGCATGATGCCGCCGATGGCGGCGGCAGTCGGCAGCGCCGACGATGTGCGCAACGTCGCGAACTACGTGCTGAGCCTTTCGGGCAGCCCGCACGACAGCATCGCGGCCCAGATCGGACGCACCAAGTTCACGGCCTGCGCAGCCTGCCACGGCCCGGGCGGCAAGGGCAACCCGGCGCTCGGCGCGCCCAACCTCAGCGATCGGATCTGGCTGCACGGCTGGGGCGAGGAGGCGGTGGTCCGGATGATCAACGAAGGCAAGACCAACGTGATGCCGGCGCACGCCGGGCGGCTGAGCGATGCGCAGATCCAGGTGCTCGCCGCCTACGTCTGGGGGCTCTCGAACGGCGGGGCCACGACAACGGCCGCAGCGAAATGAGTCACCGCCGCCGCCCTGGCGCGAGTTGTCGATGAGTCGACCGGCGTCACGCGTGATCCCGATCGCGCCGGTGTCCGACGACACCGGCGAGATGGTCTCGCTGTATGCGAAGCAGGCGACCATCCACGCGCGTTCGGTGCATGGCTGGTTCGCTGCGTGGCGCTGGGCGCTGGTGTGGCTCACGCAGCTGGTGTTCTACGGGCTGCCCTGGCTGCCCTGGAACGGCCGCCCGGCGGTGCTGTTCGACCTGGGCGCACGGCGCTTCTACATCTTCGACCTGGTGCTCTACCCGCAGGACTTCATCTACCTGACGGGCCTGCTCATCCTGTCGGCTTACGGGCTGTTCCTGTTCACCGCGGTGGCAGGCCGCCTGTGGTGCGGCTACGCCTGCCCGCAGACGGTCTACACCGAGATCTTCATGTGGGTCGAGCACCATATCGAAGGCGACCGCCAGGCGCGCCTGAAGCTCGATGCCGCGCCCTGGGGCGCCGCGAAGCTGGCCCGCCGGTCGGCCAAGCACGCGGTGTGGCTGGCGATCGGCCTGTGGACTGGCTTCACCTTCGTCGGCTACTTCACGCCGATCCGCGAACTGGGCGGCGAGGTGCTCGCGCTGATCGGTCTGGCCGGCCCGGGGTCGGCCGGGCCCGGCCCCTGGGAAGCGTTCTGGGTGCTGTTCTACGGCTTCGCGACCTATGGCAACGCCGGCTTCATGCGCGAGCAGGTGTGCAAGTACATGTGCCCGTACGCGCGCTTCCAGAGCGCGATGTTCGACCACGACACCCTGATCATCAGCTATGACGGCGGGCGCGGAGAGCCGCGCGGCTCGCGCCCGCGCAGCCTGGCGCACGACGCGCTGGCCGCCCAGGGCAAAGGCGACTGCATCGACTGCACGCTGTGCGTGCAGGTCTGCCCGACCGGCATCGACATCCGCGAGGGGCTGCAATACGAGTGCATCGGTTGTGCCGCCTGCATCGACGTGTGCAACGGCGTGATGGACAAGATGGCGTATCCGCGCGGACTGATCCGCTATGCGACGCAGAACGGCCTGGCTGCCGGGCAGAGCAGGCTGGACTGGCGGCGTGTGTTCCGTCCGCGCGTGCTGGTCTACGGCGTGATCCTGCTGCTGATCTCGGTCGGCTTCGTCACCAGTCTCGTGCTGCGCAGCCCGATGCGCGTCGACGTGGTGCGCGACCGCGGTACGTTGGCAAGGCTGGTCGACGAAGGGCGCATCGAGAATGTCTACCGGTTGCAGATCATGAACGCCACCGAGTCGGAGCAGCGCTACCGGGTGGTGGTGAGCGGCATCGCCGGCGCGCAGGCGCAGGTGCGTGACGAGGTGCGGCTGGCCCCGGCCGAGTCGCGCTGGGTGCCTGTCGCGGTGCAAGTGCCGCCGCAGAGCGCCGCGGCCCTGGGCCCCGGCGCCCACCCCTGCGCTTCGAGATCATCCGCGAGGCCGACGGCATGCAGCCGGCGGCCAGCGTGTCCGAGAAATCCACCTTCGTCGTGCCGCGCTGAACGCGGCCCTCTCCGGAGCAACCCATGACCCCGAACGAGAACGCAACCCGCCCGACGCCCGCGCCTGAGCGGCCGCTGCCCTGGTGGCGCGAGCCCATGCTGTGGCTGGTGCTGGGCGGCCCGCTGGCGGTCGTGGTGGCTGGCATCGTCACTGCCGTGATCGCCGTGCGTGGCAGCGACCCGGTGCTCAGCCGCAGCAGCGAACCGCTGGGCAGCGACACGCCGGCAGTGCAGGCGCGCAATCATGCGGCCACGCCGCGCCCCGAGCGCTGAGCGTGGTGCCGCCCGTCGACCCGGAGCTCGCGACGATGAGACAACGCACGCTGTGGATCGCCTGGCCGTCGTTCCTGATGGCGGGTGTGCTGGAGGTCCTGGTGTTCAGCGCAGCCGACCCGGCGGAACTGAACGGCTGGGTCGGGCGCGCGCTGGAGACGGTGTCGCCGGCTGGCGTCTACACGCTGGCCTTCTTCGCGTTCTGGACCGTGTGCGCGCTGACGTCGATGTTGACGCTGCTACTGGCAACGCCGGAGCCGGCCAATACCGAGCCGCGCCGCTGGCCCTGAGTCGCGCCGGGCGAGGCAGGCGGCGAACCTTCAGCAGGCCGGGCCGTTGACGAGCCGGCGCAGCCCGGATTCGTCGAGCACGCGGATGTCGCGCTGCTTCACCTCGAGCAGACCTTCGTCCTGGAACTTCGAGAAGGTGCGGCTCACGGTCTCCAGCTTGAGACCGAGGTAGCTGCCGATCTCCTCGCGCGTCATGCGCAGCACGAGCGACGAGGCCGAGAAGCCGCGTGCCTGCAGGCGCTGCGTGAGGTTCAGCAGGAAGGCCGCGAGCCGCTCCTCGGCCCGCATGCTGCCGAGCAGCAGCATCACGCCGTGGTCGCGCACGATCTCGCGGCTCATGATCTTGTGGAACTGGTGCTGCAGCGGCGTGGATTCGCGCGACAGCTTCTCGAGCTGCGAGTAGGGGATCTGGCAGACCTGGGAGTCCTCCAGCGCCACCGCGTCGCAGGCATGGCGGTCGGTGCTGATGCCGTCCAGTCCCAGCAGTTCGCCGGCCATCTGGAAGCCGGTCACCTGGTCGCGGCCGTCGTCGGCGGACACGCAGGTCTTGAAGAAGCCGGTGCGCACCGCATAAAGCGACTCGAAGCGATCCCCGGCGTGGAACAGCGTGTCGCCGCGCTTCACGGGGCGGCGGCTGCCGACCAGCTGGTCGAGGTGGTCGAGATCGTCGTCCGACAGCCCCACCGGCAGGCAGAGCTCGCGCAGGTTGCAACTGGAGCATGCGACCTTGAGGGCCTCGATGCGGATCGGTTCACGTTCCATGCGCTTCATTATGATCTTGTGCGCCACCCGCGATGGAGCATGTGAGTCGGCGGCAGTGTCGTGAGGGGCAAGTTGCATGATCGACCTCAAGCTGTGCGTGGATTGTCGGAGGCCGCCGGCGACCGGCCTTGACCCAGATCAAGAGCCCGGTGAGAGGCCCTCGGCACAGTCCGGACATGCCCCCTCCGACCCTGACCGACATGCTGGAACCGGCTGCGCCGAGCGAGGAACTCCTGAGTCGTCTGGACGCCGGTGGGCCGCGCTACACCTCCTACCCGACTGCCGACCGCTTCGTGGAGGCCTTCGGCCCCGCTCAGTACCGGCAGGCCCTGGGCCAGCGCCGCAGCGGCGCCCCGGCGGCCGGCGCGGTGGGCGGCGGCACACCGCTGTCGATCTACGTCCACATCCCATTCTGCGAGTCGGTCTGCTACTACTGCGCCTGCAACAAGGTGATCACCCGGCAGCACCGGCGCGGCACCGAGTACCTGGAGTGGCTGGGCCGCGAGGTGGCATTGCACCAGGACGTGATCGGCAGCCGCCAGCGCGTCAGTCAGCTGCACCTCGGCGGCGGTACGCCGACCTTCCTGGACGATGCGGAGCTGTCGCAGCTGATGGCCCTGCTGCGCGGCGCCTTCGACCTGCAGCCGCAGGCCGAATGCTCGATCGAGGTCGACCCGCGCACCGTCAGTGCCTCGCGGCTTTCGCACCTGAAGGCGCTGGGCTTCAACCGCCTGAGCTTCGGCGTGCAGGACTTCGACCCCGAAGTGCAGCACGCGGTGCACCGCGTGCAGCCGGCCGAGCAGGTGGAGGCGCTGATCGCCAGCGCGCGCGCATTGGGCTTCGATTCGATCAACGTCGACCTGATCCACGGCTTGCCCAAGCAGACCCCGGCCTCGCTGGCCCGGACGGTGGAGCAGGTGGCGCGGTTGCGGCCGGACCGCGTGGCGCTCTACAGCTATGCGCATCTGCCGCAGCGCTTCAAGCCGCAGCGGCGCATCCATGCGGCAGACCTGCCGGGCACCGCCCAGCGCGTGACGATGCTGTCGAACGCGATCGCCGCCTTCCTGGCGCACGGCTACGACTACATCGGCATGGACCACTTCGCCCTGCCGGGTGACGCGCTGGCCGCGGCCAAGCGGCAGGGCCGGCTGCACCGCAATTTCCAGGGCTACAGCACCCAGCCCGACTGCGACCTGATCGGCCTGGGCGTCTCGGCCATCGGCCGCATCGGCGCGACCTACAGCCAGAACGCGAAGACGCTGCCGGAGTACCAGGACGCCCTGCGCTCCGGGGAACTGCCGGTGGTGCGCGGCCTCGTGCTGACGCGGGACGATGTGGTGCGCCGCTCGGTGATCATGGCGCTGATGTGCCAGGGGCGGGTGGTGTTCGAATCCATCGAACTGGCCCACCTGCTCGATTTCCGCCGCTACTTCGAGGCCGAACTGCGCCGGCTGCAGCCACTGGCCGGGCAGGGGCTGATCGAGATCGACGACGACGCGATCCAGCTCACCCCGCTGGGCTGGTACTTCGTGCGCGCGGTGGCGATGGTGTTCGATCGTCACCTGCAGGCCGACCGCGATCGCGAACGCTATTCGCGGCTGATCTGACGCAAGGGACAGTCACCGCATGAGCCTCTCGCTGGTGGCGGCCGGGCTGGCGATCGGCATCGCGGGCAGTCCGCACTGTGCCGCGATGTGCGCCGCGCCCTGCGCGGCGATCGAGCGGTCCTGCGGCGGCGCACGGCCTGCGCGGGCCGCCGCCGCCCTGCATCTGGGGCGCCTGCTGTCCTACGGCCTGGCGGGGGCGCTGGTGGCTACCGGGGCGGGATGGATGGCCGAACTGGCCCAGGCCACCCGCTGGTTGCGGCCGCTGTGGACCCTGCTGCAGGTGGCCGTGGTGGTGTTCGGCCTGTGGCTGCTGGTGGCCGGACGCATGCCCCGCGTCGTGCTGGGCACCGGCTCCGCACCCGGCGTGGCCATCCCCATGCTCGGGCCGCTCCCTGCGATGGGGCGGCGGCGCGGCTGGGGCTGGGCCGGTACGGCCGGTGCGCTGTGGGCGGCCTGGCCTTGCGGCCTGCTCTATTCAGCGCTGGTCGTTGCGGCGCTGGCCGACGGGCCGCTGGCGGGCGCGGCGGTCATGCTCGCCTTCGCGCTGGGCGGCGGGCTGGCCTTGCTGTTCGGCCGCGGCGTGCTCGGTCGACTGGGGCAGGGCGCCGGCGCGGCGAGGTGGGCCGGTGCCCTGCTGGTGATGGCTGGCGGATGGGCGATCTGGCTGCAGCTGACCGGTCCGTCCGGGCATGGTGCAAGGTGGTCTGACGCAGCGGATCGACGGTGCTCGCGGCCGCCGTCCGGCGGCTCGCTGCACCGCACGATGGCTCGCCTAGAATCGAAGCCACCCCCTCTGTTCCTTCCGACCCCTTACCCAGCGGAGACGCAAGTCCATGTACCAGCACATCAAGGTGCCTGCCGACGGCCAAAAGATCACCGTCAATGCCGATTTCTCGCTCAACGTGCCCGATCAGCCGATCATCCCCTTCATCGAGGGCGACGGCACCGGCTTCGACATCACGCCGGTGATGATCAAGGTGGTCGACGCGGCGGTCGAGAAAAGCTACGGCGGCAAGCGCAAGATCCACTGGATGGAGATCTACGCTGGCGAGAAGTCGACCAAGGTCTACGGCCCCGACGTCTGGCTGCCGGAAGAGACGCTGCAGGTCCTGAAGGAGTATGTGGTCTCGATCAAGGGCCCGCTCACCACGCCCGTGGGCGGTGGCATCCGCTCGCTCAACGTGGCGTTGCGCCAGGAGCTCGACCTCTACGTCTGTCTGCGCCCGATCCAGTACTTCGAGGGGGTGCCGAGCCCGGTGAAGGAGCCGCACAAGACCAACATGGTGATCTTCCGCGAGAACTCGGAGGACATCTACGCCGGCATCGAGTTCGAAGCCGAGAGCGAGAAGGCCAAGAAGCTCATCAAGATCCTGCAGGATGAATTCGGTGTCAAGAAGATCCGCTTCCCCGCCACATCGGGCATCGGCATCAAGCCGGTGTCGCGCGAGGGCACCGAGCGCTTGGTGCGCAAGGCCATCCAGTACGCGATCGACAACGACAAGCCCAGCGTGACGATCGTGCACAAGGGCAACATCATGAAGTTCACCGAGGGCGGTTTCCGCGACTGGGCCTATGGCCTGGCGCAGAAGGAGTTCGGCGCGCAGCCGATCGACGGCGGCCCGTGGTGCAAGTTCAAGAACCCGAAGACCGGCAAGGAGATCACCGTCAAGGACTCGATCGCCGACGCCTTCCTGCAGCAGATCCTGCTGCGCCCGGCCGAGTACTCGGTGATCGCCACGCTCAACCTGAACGGTGACTACGTGTCCGACGCGCTGGCCGCGCAGGTGGGCGGCATCGGCATTGCGCCGGGGGCCAACCTGTCGGACTCGATCGCGATGTTCGAGGCCACCCACGGCACTGCGCCCAAGTACGCCGGCAAGGACTACGTGAACCCGGGCTCCGAGATCCTGTCGGCCGAGATGATGCTGCGCCACATGGGCTGGACCGAGGCGGCCGACCTCGTCATCTCGTCGATGGAGAAGTCGATCCTGTCGAAGAAGGTCACCTACGACTTCGCGCGCTTGCTGGACGGCGCCACGCAGGTCAGCTGCTCGGGCTTCGGGCAGGTGATGATCGACAACATGTGATGAGCCTGCCGGCAGGTGCCGGTAGCCACATATCAGCCCCAGTGCATTGATTTGCCTGGGGCTTTTTCATTTTGCGGCATACGGGCTCGCGAAGATCTCGATGCAGGACTGCGGGCGCGCTGGACCGCGTTCGCGGCAGCGTTCCTGTCGGGGCTCGGGAGCGAGGCGGCCGGCGGCAGGCATGCGCCTGCGGCGAATGCAGCGCCTAACGCGGTGCGCGAACGAAAAGCACGAACGCCGCGAGCAGGAACGCGATCTGGGCCAGCGAGCGGATCCAGATCGGCCACGGTGCCATCGCACGCTCCAGCCGATCGACTTCATCGGCCACCGCGCGGAATCCGGCAGGATCGACGTAGTCTTCGCGGCCACGAGGCACTTCGAGGTATCCGTTGCAGTTTTGCGTTCCCATGCGAGCGATTGAAACGCAGGCGGTGGAGCGACGGGCGTGCAAAGCTCACGCGACGAGCCTGTCGTTTGCCGCGCCACCTATTGAAGGGGGATTGCCTGCGTCCCGGCGTTCCGCAGGCCACGCGGCCGGCGTGAGCGATTCCGCTGGCGCCGCCGTCGAGCACCGGGCGCTTGTCCTACGAGAGCTTGCGGCGGCGTCCTTGTGACATCGCGGTCCGGATGTCCGAGCATGAGGCTCCTTCAGAGAACCAAGGAGTGCCGACATGGGCAAGTACTTTCTGGGCTGGATACTGGGCGTGCCGACGATCGTGCTGGTGGTCCTCTACCTCGTCTTCAACTGAAGCCGGGCGCGGAGCTTCCGATGGCCTGGTTCAGGTTCCGTTCCCGCAAGTCCGCTGTGGAATCGGCGCGGCAGCCGTCGGCCGCGCCGCTCGATCTGGAACTCGACGATTCCGCGGCCTCCGATCCGACCTGGCTGGACTCGACCCGTGAACTGCGCACCGGCCTCACCGTGATCGAGCATCCGATCGATACGCTGCCGGGGGAGTTGCAGGAGGCGCTCGCCACCGCAAGAAGGGCGGCCAGGCGACGGCCCTGAACGCTGGCTGGGCCGGGTGGGCTGCGAACCGATTGCCGATGGTGGCCCGCACGTTGTAATGTGATGACCGACATGGATACCGGCGACCAATCCTTCAACAACCGCGACGAGCTGACGCGCGCCCGCGTGGCCGGCTGCTTCTCGTGCCTGGGTATCTTCCGCCCGGCCGACATCGTGTTGTGGCTGCACGAGGACAGCACGGCGGCGTGCCCGATCTGCGGGGCGGACACCGTGCTGCCGCACGTGGACAGCCTGGCCGCTCTGCGGGCGATCCATGCCGGCCTGGTGAGCACCGAGGAAACGATCCCGGCCGTGCTGGACATGACGCCGCCTGCCGGTCGCGGGCCGGGCGGAGCGTAGCCCGGTCGCCGGCGTGCCGTGGCATCTTTCGCACTGCACAGCCGTTGCATCGTGTCCGCCCCTCAGAGAGGGGGACGGCAGCGGGCCCGGCATTTGCGATGCTTCTTTCCGCAGCCGGCACGCGCGTTTCGCGCGCCGCCCCGCAGAGGGAGCCATGGCATTCTTCAAGTCCCCCAAAAAGCGCGTACTTCCCTTGCCCGATCTGGAGTGCGTGGTCCCGGTCAGTCCCGAGCCGCCCGCCGACCCCCAGGGCGCGGGCTGGCTGGTGTCGTCGTTCGACCTGCGTCAGGGGCTCGACGTGTCCGAGTCGCCGCTCGACACGCTGCCGGTCGACCTGTTCGCGGAACTGCAGCCGGTTCGCCCAGCGCCGGACGAGGCGGGTGGGCACTCCCGCTGAAGCCCTGCTGACTGCATGAATCCGGTGCGCCACCGGCGCGCGTTGGGGCAGAGCCGAAGTCCGCCGGAGCGGCATCGCCGCATTCCAGTGCACGCCGTCGCGCCTGTCGGCGCGGATGAGCCTCAGTGGCCGGCGGCCAGTTCCCGGTCGTTGGCCGGAACGCGGACCGCTGCCGGGTCGGCGCGGCTTTCCAGCGGGGCGATGTTCTGGGCCAGCTTGCCCTTGGGGCCGTCCACCAGTTCGAAGCTGACGCGGGCCCCTTGCTTCAGCGTGCGAAAGCCGTCCATCAGGATGGCCGAAAAATGGGCGAACACGTCTTCGCCGCCACCCTCGGGTTCGATGAAGCCGAAGCCCTTGGCATCGTTGAACCACTTGACCGTGCCGTTGACCATGGACGTTCTCCAACCCCTCGACGGACGATTCTGGGCAGGGCGGCCGCGGCCTGTCAAGCCGGCGCCGGCCGTGACGGACGAACGGGATAGGGCGGCCAGCGTGCGTGCGCGGCGCGCCGAGGCCTTGAGTTCGGGCTCAGTGGTGTCATATTGACCGGCATGGAAGTCGCTACCCAGCAGTCGATAGAATCTTTTCCATGCCCGACGACACCGTACCGCCCACTCCCCCGAAGCGCCCGGTCACCAAGCCGGACGACGGGCAGGGCGCGGTCGTGGCCGAACGGCAATCGGCCCGCGTCGAGCCGCCCCGGATGTACCAGGTGGTGCTGCTCAATGACGACTACACGCCGATGGAGTTCGTCGTGATGGTCCTGCAGGAATTCTTCCAGCGGGATATCGAGACGGCGACGCAGATCATGCTCAAAATCCACCACGAAGGTCGGGGCGTGTGCGGCGTCTACACGAAAGATGTCGCCTCGACCAAGGTCGAGTCGGTGCTCGCTGCGGCCAAGCGGTCGGGGCACCCGTTGCAATGCACTATGGAGGCCGCATGATTGCGCAAGAACTGGAAGTCAGCCTGCACATGGCGTTCGTCGAAGCGCGTCAGCAGCGCCACGAATTCATCACGGTCGAGCATCTGCTGCTCGCGCTGCTCGACAACCCGTCCGCCGCCGAAGTGCTGCGTGCCTGCTCGGCCAGCCTCGATGACCTGCGCAAGAGCCTGACGCAGTTCATCAAGGAGAACACGCCCACGGTCGGCGGCACCGACGAAGTCGACACCCAACCCACGCTGGGATTCCAGCGCGTGATCCAGCGCGCGATCATGCACGTGCAGTCCACCGGGTCCGGCAAGAAGGAAGTGACGGGCGCCAACGTGCTGGTGGCGATCTTCGGCGAGAAGGATTCGCACGCGGTGTACTACCTGCACCAGCAGGGCGTGACGCGGCTGGACGTGGTGAACTTCATCGCCCACGGCATCAAGAAGTCCGAGCCGCCCGAGCCTTCCAAGGGCGCCGAGGGCGGCAGCGGCGAAGGCGAGAAGGAAGAGTCCGGCGAAGGCAAGGGCTCGCCGCTGGACCAGTTCACCCAGAACCTCAACCAGCTCGCCCGTGACGGCAAGATCGATCCGCTGATCGGCCGCGAGCACGAGGTCGAGCGGGTGATCCAGGTGCTGTGCCGCCGCCGCAAGAACAACCCGCTGCTGGTGGGCGAGGCCGGGGTCGGCAAGACCGCGATCGCCGAGGGCCTGGCGTGGCGCATCACGCAGAACGACGTGCCCGAGATCCTGGCCGACGCGACCGTCTACTCGCTCGACATGGGCGCGCTGCTGGCCGGCACCAAGTACCGCGGCGATTTCGAGCAGCGCCTGAAGGGCGTGTTGAAGGCCTTGAAGGAGCAGCCGCATGCGGTGCTGTTCATCGACGAAATCCACACGCTGATCGGCGCCGGCGCCGCATCGGGCGGCACGCTCGACGCCAGCAACCTGCTGAAGCCGGCGCTCGGCTCCGGGCAGCTCAAGTGCATCGGCGCGACCACGTTCACCGAGTACCGCGGCATCTTCGAGAAGGATGCGGCACTGTCGCGGCGCTTCCAGAAGGTCGACGTGGTCGAGCCTTCGGTCGAGCAGACCATCGAGATCCTGAAGGGGCTGAAGTCGCGCTTCGAGGAGCACCACAGCGTGAAGTACGCGCTGGGCGCGCTGCAGGCCGCAGCCGAGCTGTCGGCCAAGTTCATCAACGACCGCCATCTGCCCGACAAGGCGATCGACGTGATCGACGAGGCCGGTGCCGCCCAGCGCATCCTGCCCAAGAGCAAGCAGAAGAAGACGATCAACCGCGCGGAGGTCGAGGAGATCGTCGCCAAGATCGCGCGCATCCCGCCGCAGAGCGTCAGCAACGACGACCGCGGCAAGCTGAAGAACCTGGACCGCGACCTGAAGAGCGTGGTGTTCGGTCAGGACCCGGCGCTCGACGCGCTGGCGTCGGCCATCAAGATGGCGCGCTCGGGCCTGGGCAAGCCGGACAAGCCGATCGGCTCCTTCCTGTTCAGCGGCCCCACCGGCGTCGGCAAGACCGAGGCGGCGAAGCAGCTGGCCTTCATCCTCGGCATCGAGCTGGTGCGCTTCGACATGTCCGAGTACATGGAGCGCCACACGGTCAGTCGCCTGATCGGCGCGCCGCCGGGCTACGTGGGCTTCGACCAGGGTGGGCTGCTGACCGAGGCGGTCACCAAGAAGCCGCACTGCGTGCTGCTGCTCGATGAGATCGAGAAGGCCCACCCCGACGTCTTCAACGTGCTGCTGCAGGTCATGGACCACGGCACGCTGACCGACAACAACGGGCGCAAGGCCGATTTCCGCAACGTGATCATCATCATGACCACGAACGCCGGCGCGGAGACGATGAACAAGTCGACCATCGGCTTCACGAATGCCCGCGAGTCGGGCGACGAGATGGCCGACATCAAGCGCCTGTTCACGCCGGAGTTCCGCAACCGGCTCGACGCAATCGTCAGCTTCCGTGCGCTCGACGAGGAGATCATCCTGCGGGTGGTCGACAAGTTCCTGCTGCAGCTCGAGAGCCAGCTGGCCGAGAAGAAGGTCGACGTGACTTTCTCCGACGCCCTGCGCAAGCACCTGGCGAAGAAGGGCTTCGATCCGCTGATGGGGGCGCGGCCGATGCAGCGTCTGATCCAGGACACGATCCGCCGCGCGCTGGCCGACGAACTGCTGTTCGGCCGCCTGGTCGATGGCGGGCGCCTGTCGGTCGACATCGACGCCGAAGGACAGCCGGTGCTCGATATCACACCGTGGAAGAAGAGCGACAAGCCGAAATCGGAACCGGCCACGGCCGACTGACCCGGCCACAGGCCGGCAGCGGCTTGCAGGCAGCGGGGAGCTTCGGCTCCCCGTTGTGCTTTCAGGGCCCGGGCTGCGGCGCCAGGCGGGCAGCCGGGTCCTGCCTGAAGTAGTCGCGGAACAGCTCGTACAGCGCGGGCTGCTCGTCGCGCAGCGTGTGCGGTGCGACGAAGAAGGCCTCGGCCGCCACCGGAAAGAACTCTTCGATCGCCTCCGCGCCATACGGGTCGAGGAAGGGTTCGCGGCCGGCGTCGAGTTCGCGGCACAGCCGCTGGTAGGCCGCTTCCAGCACTTGCAGCCAGTGAGCGCGCGCGGTGCGACCGGCCAGCACCGGAACGCCGTCGGCCGGCAGGCCGTCGGCCATGTCCAGCACGTGCACGAACTCGTGGATCACGACGTTGTAGCCGCGTTCGGCGGTGACGCCGGCCTCGGCCACGTCGTGCCAGGACAGCATCACCGGACCGCCCTCCATGGCCTCGCCGGTGAGCACCTCCTCGTAGCGGTGCAGGATCCCATCTTCGTCCAGGTGCTCGCGCTGTGCCACCACCTCGTCGGCATGCACCACGATGCCGACGAAGCCGTCATAGGCCGCCAGGCCGAGCTCCAGCACCGGCAGGCAGGCCTGCGCGGCAATCGCGACGGCGATCTCGTCACTGAGTTCCAGGCCCCCGACCGTGGTGAATTCCTTGTCCGCCAGGAACAGGCTGACCAGCGCGCGCAGACGCTCGCGCCCGGCGTCGTCGAGCGCGGCGAGGAAGGGGTAGCGCTGCAGCGTCAGCTGCCACAACGCCGAGGGCACCGCCCGCGTGCGCAGCGTGCGGGCCTCCCGTCGGCGGCGCCACCAGCGCGCGATCACGGTGCAGCGTGCGCGGCCGGAG
>NZ_AZSN01000085.1:0-16540 GCF_000576225.1 Methylibium sp. T29-B
CATTTCAAGGGTTGCGTAGGGGTATAGCTCAATTGGCAGAGCGTCGGTCTCCAAAACCGAAGGTTGGGGGTTCGATTCCCTCTGCCCCTGCCACGCATCGCCCGGAGTCCGACAGGCACTGATCGAATCGAACGCACATGCCGGCGCGCAGCGGCCCGCAGGGAGTCTACGGACCCCGCGGGCCTTGCTGCTGTAGGGCAGCCCTCGTGATCGAACCGAAGCAAGATGAACAACCCAACCGTCGAAACCGTTTCCACCGGCGCTGACAAGGCCAAGCTCGCCGCCGCGGGCTTGCTGGTCGTCGCCGCGGTCGCCGCGTTCTACCTGCTCGGCAAGCAGGACCTGTGGCTGCGCGTGGCCGCGCTGCTGGGACTGATGGTCGCCGGCGTGGCCGTGTTCTTCACGGCCGAGCCGGGCAAGGCGCTGGCCGGCTTCGGCCGGGACTCGGTCCGTGAACTGCGCAAGGTCGTGTGGCCAAGCCGCAAGGAAGCGATCCAGATGACGGGCTATGTGTTCGCCTTCGTGTTCGTGATGGCGCTGTTCCTGTGGCTGACCGACAAGACCCTGGAGTGGGCGCTGTACGACTTGATCCTGGGTTGGAGGCGCTGAAAGGCGCGAGGTTGAACATGAGCGAAGTCCAGACCCCAGCCACCACCGACGCCGTACCCGCCAGCCCGCTGCGCTGGTACGTGGTGCATGCCTACTCCGGCATGGAGAAGGCCGTCGAACGCAACCTGCGCGAACGCATCGACCGTGCCGGCATGCAGGCCAAGTTCGGCCGCATCCTCGTCCCGACCGAGGAAGTGGTCGAGATGAAGAACGGCAAGAAGGCCGTGACCGAGCGCCGCTTCTTCCCCGGCTACGTGCTGGTCGAGATGCTGATGGACGATGAGTCCTGGCATCTGGTGAAGCACACCTCCAAGGTCACCGGCTTCGTCGGCGGCGCGAAGAACCGCCCGGCGCCGATTTCCGAGGCCGAGGTGATGAAGATCGTGCACCAGATGCAGGAAGGCATCGAGAAGCCGCGCCCCAAGGTCGAGTGGGAAGTGGGCGAACTGGTGCGCGTCAAGGAAGGCCCGTTCACCGACTTCAACGGTGCCATCGAAGAAGTCAACTACGACAAGTCGAAGGTGCGCGTCTCGGTGACGATCTTCGGCCGCTCGACGCCGGTGGAACTGGATTTCCACGAGGTCGAGAAGGTCTGATGCATTCAGCCCCGATGGCGGGGCGGCGCGCCGCAAGGCAGGCGCCAGACGCCATCCGTTGCTGCCGGTGACGTGACATCGGTGTGAGGAGCCCGGGTAACCAGTCCCTGGCGTTTGCACTCGACCTCCAGCGCAGGCCGCGAGGGAGGTTCTAGGAGAAACACATGGCCAAGAAGATTGTCGGCTTCATCAAGCTGCAAATCCCGGCCGGCAAGGCGAATCCGTCGCCCCCGATCGGTCCCGCGCTGGGTCAGCGCGGCCTCAACATCATGGAGTTCTGCAAGGCGTTCAACGCCCAGACCCAGTCGATGGAACCCGGCCTCGTGCTGCCGGTGGTGATCACCGCGTTCGCGGACAAGAGCTTCACCTTCGTGCTGAAGTCGCCGCCCGCCACGGTGCTGATCAAGAAGGCGATCAAGCTCGACAAGGGCTCGTCCAAGCCGCACACCGACAAGGTCGGCAAGATCACCCGGGCCCAGCTCGAGGAGATCGCCAAGACCAAGACCAAGGACCTGACGGCGGCCGACCTGGACGCTGCGGTCCGCACCATCGCGGGCACCGCCCGCTCGATGGGCGTCACCACGGAGGGTGTCTGACATGGCCAAGCTCACCAAACGCCAGAAGGCCCTCGAGGGCAAGGTCGACAGCCTGAAGCTGTACGCGATCGACGACGCCTTCAAGATCGTGCGTGACTGCGCGACCGCGAAGTTCGACGAATCGATCGACGTGTCCGTGCAACTCGGCATCGATGCGAAGAAGTCAGACCAGGTGGTCCGCGGCGCCGTCGTGCTGCCCAACGGGACCGGCAAGACCAAGCGCGTGGCGGTGTTCGCCCAAGGCGCCAAGGCCGAGGAAGCCAAGGCCGCCGGCGCCGACGTGGTCGGCATGGAAGACCTGGCCGAACAAGTCAAGGCCGGCAACCTGAACTTCGATGTCGTGATCGCGTCGCCGGACACGATGCGGATCGTCGGTACGCTGGGCCAGATTCTGGGCCCGCGCGGCCTGATGCCGAACCCGAAGGTCGGTACCGTGACGCCCGACGTGGCCACCGCAGTGAAGAACGCCAAGGCCGGCCAGGTGCAGTTCCGCGTCGACAAGGCCGGGATCATCCACACGACGCTGGGCCGCCGCTCGTTCGACGGCGACAAGCTCAAGGGCAACCTGCAGGCGCTGATCGAGGCGCTCAACAAGGCCAAGCCGGCGACCAGCAAGGGCATCTACCTGCGCAAGGTCGCGGTGTCGTCGACCATGGGTGTCGGCGTGCGCGTGGACGTGGCGTCGATCAACGCCGCCGCGCAGGCTGATACATCGGACAAGGGTCTCGCGAGTGTCTGGCGCGAGATCCGGCTGAATTGGTGGGTCGTGCCGGTGAGCCTCTCGGGGCAATCCGGCGCGGGCCGTCAAAGACCGTTGGTGCGGCGCGAGCCGCCTAAATGAGTCGCCGGCCGAAGGGTCGGCGACGAAGCCAGCGCAGATGGCGATCCCGCTGAACGGGCATGGCCGTCGAGGACGAAGCGATTCGTGATCGGCGGGGTCCTGGACAGAAGGTCGCTGAAGTGGGTGCCGCGGACCGCAAGGCCCGGGGCGCATAAGCAAAGGAGTGGACCTTGAGTCTGAATCGCAACGAGAAAGAAGCCGTCGTGGCGCAGGTGTCGGCCCAGGTGGCCAAGGCACAGACGCTGGCGCTGGCCGAGTACCGCGGACTCACGGTGGAACACTTGAACGCGCTGCGCAAGCAGGCGCGCGAGAAGGGCGTCTATCTTCACGTGCTGAAGAACACGCTCGCTCGCCGTGCCGTCGCTGGCACCTCGTTCGAAGTGGCCGCCGGGAGCATGGCTGGCCCGCTGATCTACGGCTTCTCCGAAGACGCCGTGGCAGCAGCCAAAGTCATCGCGGACTTCGCCAAGGGCAACGACAAGCTGGTGATCAAGGCCGGCGCCTATGCCGGCAAGGCCCTGGACGCCGAGGGCGTGAAGGCGCTGGCATCGATCCCGAGCAAGGAAGTGCTGCTGTCGCAGCTGCTGGGACTGATGCAGTCGCCGGTCTCGCGCATCGCGCGCGTGCTGGCCGCGCTGGCCGAGCAGCGAGGTGGGTCGGCGGAAGCCGCGCCCGCCGAGGCTGCCGCCGCCTGATCTTCATTCAATTTCAACGCATATCTAGGAACCAAAATGGCATTCGATAAAGACGCATTCCTGACCGCCCTCGACAGCATGTCGGTGATGGAGCTCAACGAGCTGGTCAAGGCCATCGAAGAGAAGTTCGGCGTGTCCGCCGCCGCGATGGCCGCCCCGGCTGCCGGCGGTGGTGGTGGCGCCGCTGCTGCGGTGGAAGAGAAGACCGAGTTCAACGTCGTTCTGCTCGAGGCCGGCGCGAACAAGGTGTCGGTCATCAAGGCCGTGCGCGAACTGACGGGCCTGGGCCTGAAGGAAGCCAAGGATCTGGTCGATGGCGCGCCGAAGAACGTGAAGGAAGCGGTGGCCAAGGCCGACGCCGAAGCGGCTGTGAAGAAGCTGGTGGAAGCCGGCGCGAAGGCCGAGCTGAAGTAATCCGACGAGGCGCACGGGGCTGGGTGCCGGATCGGCCCCAGCCTTTTGCGCTTCCTGGAGCGATCCCTCTCATTAGCCCTTGGGGGGTGTCAGAAAGATCCTCGAGGTCATAATCGAGGGTTTCTCCGAGGGCCGTGAGCACCTGGAAGTCTCCCTTGGGGGTTTCCAAGTGTTCTCTGAAACGACTGCAGGGAACCGGTTTGGTCGGGCTGGGGTGCAATGCCCTGGTTGTCCGCCAGCGGCTGGTAGTGGCCAGCCACCAAGCAGCAGACGCAAGGTCTGCGTCGCCAGTCGCCGAAAGAGTGTCGCCTAGGCCGGGCGGCGCTCATTCGACACGGAGTGATCAATGGCGCAAGCAACCCCCTACAGCTACACCGAGCGCAAGCGCATCCGGAAGAGTTTCGGAAAGCGCGAGAACGTCTTGGGCGTGCCCTATCTGCTGACGATGCAGAAGGATTCCTACGTCGCCTTCCTGCAGAAGGACGTGCCGCCCCAAAAGCGCAAACCGGAGGGCTTGCAGGCCGCCTTCCTCTCCGCCTTCCCGATCGTCTCGCACAACGGGTTCGTGGAGATGAAGTACATCGAGTTCAACATGGCCAAGCCCGCGTTCGACACGCGGGAATGCCAGCAGCGCGGCCTGACCTACGCCGCCGCGGTGCGCGCCAAGCTGCAGATGATCATCTATGACCGCGAAACCTCGACCTCGCAGTCGAAGGTGGTCAAGGAGATCAAGGAGCAGGAGGTCTACATGGGTGAAGTGCCCCTGATGACCGACTACGGCTCCTTCATCGTCAACGGCACCGAGCGCGTGATCGTTTCGCAGCTGCATCGCTCGCCGGGCGTGTTCTTCGAGCACGACAAGGGCAAGACCCACAGCTCGGGCAAGCTGCTGTTCAGCGCCCGCATCATTCCCTACCGCGGCTCGTGGCTGGACTTCGAGTTCGACCCGAAGGACATCCTGTACTTCCGCGTCGACCGCCGTCGCAAGATGCCGGTGACGATCCTGCTGAAGGCCATCGGCCTGAACCCGGAGCAGATCCTCGCGAACTTCTTCGTGTTCGACAACTTCCGCCTGATGGACTCGGGCGCGCAGATGGAGTTCGTGGCCGACCGGCTGCGCGGCGAGATCGCCCGCTTCGACCTGACCGACAAGGCGGGTGCCGTGATCGTCGAGAAGGACAAGCGCATCACGGCGCGCCACACGCGTGCGCTGGAAGCGTCGGGCACCAGCTTCATCAGCGTGCCGGAAGACTTCCTCGTCGGCCGCGTGCTGGCGAAGAACATGGTCGATGCCGACACCGGCGAGATCATCGCGAAGGCCAACGACGAACTGACCGATTCGCTGCTGAAGAAGCTGCGCACGGCCGGCATCAAGGACATCCAGTGCCTGTACACGAACGAGCTCGACATGGGCGCGTACATCTCGCAGACGCTGGCCTCCGACGAGACCGCCGACGAGCTGGCCGCTCGCGTGGCGATCTACCGCATGATGCGCCCCGGCGAGCCGCCGACCGAGGACGCGGTGCAGGCCTTGTTCAACCGCCTGTTCTACAGCGAGGACACCTACGACCTGTCGCGCGTCGGGCGGATGAAGTTCAACGCCCGCGTTGGGCGTGACACCGCCGAAGGCCGCATGGTGCTGGCCAACGACGACATCCTCGACGTGGTCAAGATCCTGGTCGAGCTGCGCAACGGCCGCGGCGAGGTGGATGACATCGATCACCTCGGCAACCGCCGCGTGCGCTGTGTTGGTGAGCTGGCCGAGAACCAGTACCGCTCGGGTCTGGCGCGCATCGAGAAGGCCGTGAAGGAACGTCTCGGCCAGGCCGAGACCGAGGCGCTGATGCCGCACGACCTGATCAACTCCAAGCCGATCTCCGCGGCGCTGAAGGAGTTCTTCGGGGCGAGCCAGCTGTCGCAGTTCATGGACCAGACCAACCCGCTGTCCGAGATCACGCACAAGCGTCGCGTCTCGGCCCTGGGCCCGGGTGGCCTGACCCGCGAGCGCGCCGGTTTCGAGGTGCGCGACGTGCACCCGACCCATTACGGCCGCGTCTGCCCGATCGAGACCCCGGAAGGTCCGAACATCGGCCTGATCAACTCGCTGGCGCTGTACGCCCAGCTCAACGAGTACGGGTTCCTCGAGACGCCGTACCGCCGCGTGATCGACAGCAAGGTCACCGACCAGATCGACTACCTGTCGGCCATCGAGGAAGGCAAGTACGTCATCGCGCAGGCCAATGCCGGTCTCGACAAGGACGGCAAGCTGATCGACGAGCTGGTGTCGGCCCGCGAGAGCGGCGAGTCTGTGCTGACCTCACCCGAGCGCATCCAGTACATGGACGTGGCGCCGACGCAGATCGTGTCGGTGGCGGCCTCGCTGGTGCCTTTCCTCGAACACGACGATGCGAACCGCGCGCTGATGGGCGCGAACATGCAGCGCCAGGCCGTGCCGGTGCTGCGCCCCGAGAAGGCCTTCGTCGGCACCGGCGTCGAGCGCGTCTCGGCGGTCGACTCGGGCACGGTTGTCACGGCCAAGCGCGGTGGCGTGGTCGACTACATCGACACTAACCGCATCGTGATCCGCGTCAACGACGCGGAAACGGTGGCGGGCGAGGTCGGCGTCGACATCTACAACCTGATCAAGTACCAGCGCTCGAATCAGAACACCAACATCCACCAGCGCCCGATCGTCCAGCGCGGTGACCAGGTGGGTGCCGGCGACGTGATCGCCGACGGCGCGTCGACCGACATCGGTGAACTGGCGCTCGGCCAGAACATGCTGGTCGCGTTCATGCCCTGGAACGGCTACAACTTCGAGGACTCGATCCTGATCTCGGAGCGCGTGGTCGCCGACGACCGCTATACCTCGATCCACATCGAGGAACTGGTGGTGATGGCGCGTGACACCAAGCTGGGCTCGGAGGAAATCACCCGCGACATCCCGAACCTGTCCGAGCAGCAGCTCGGCCGGCTCGACGAGTCGGGCATCGTCTACATCGGCGCCGAGGTGAACCCGGGCGACGTGTTGGTCGGCAAGGTCACTCCGAAGGGCGAGACCACGCTGACGCCGGAAGAGAAGCTGCTGCGCGCGATCTTCGGCGAGAAGGCGTCCGACGTGAAGGACACCTCGCTGCGCGTGGACCAGGGCACCAACGGCACCGTGATCGATGTGCAGGTGTTCACCCGCGAAGGCATCCAGCGCGACAAGCGCGCCCAGCAAATCATCGACGACGAGCTCAAGCGCTTCCGCCTGGACCTGAACGACCAGCTGCGCATCGTCGAGGCCGACGCCTTCGACCGGATCGAGAAGCTGCTGGCCGGCAAGACGGCCAATGGCGGTCCGAACAAGCTCGCCAAGGGCACGCCGATCGACAAGGCCTACCTGGCGAGCGTCGACAAGTACCATTGGTTCGACATCCGCCCGGCGGACGACGACATCGCCAACCAGCTCGAGTCGATCAAGAACTCGCTCGAGCAGACGCGCCACAGCTTCGACCTCGCCTTCGAGGAGAAGCGCAAGAAGTTGACGCAGGGCGACGAACTGCCGGCCGGCGTGCTGAAGATGGTCAAGGTCTACCTGGCCGTCAAGCGCCGCCTGCAGCCGGGCGACAAGATGGCTGGCCGCCATGGCAACAAGGGCGTGGTCTCCAAGATCGTTCCGGTCGAGGACATGCCGTACATGGCCGACGGCACGCCGTGCGACATCGTGCTCAACCCGCTGGGCGTGCCGTCGCGGATGAACGTCGGACAGGTGCTGGAAGTGCACCTGGCTGGGCCGCCAAGGGCATCGGCCAGCGCATCGGCGACCTGCTCCAGCAGGAGGCAAAGATCGCCGACGTGCGCAAGTTCCTCGACGAGCTGTACAACAAGTCGGGCGGCAAGTCGGAGGGCCTGAGCGGCCTCAGCGATGCCGAGATCACCGAAATGGCGACCAATCTCGCGCAGGGCGTGCCGTTCGCGACGCCGGTGTTCGACGGCGCCACCGAGGAGGAGATCCGCGCGATGATGCACCTCGCCTATCCGGACGAGATCGCCGCGGCCAAGGGGCTGAACGCCACCCGCACTCAGGCGACGCTGCACGACGGCCGCACCGGCGACGCCTTCGAGCGTCCGGTCACCGTGGGCTACATGCACGTGCTGAAGCTGCACCACCTGGTCGACGACAAGATGCATGCGCGTTCCACCGGCCCGTACTCGCTCGTCACGCAGCAGCCGCTGGGCGGCAAGGCGCAGTTCGGCGGCCAGCGTTTTGGCGAAATGGAAGTCTGGGCGCTGGAAGCCTATGGCGCGAGCTATGTGCTGCAGGAAATGCTGACCGTGAAGTCGGACGACGTGAACGGCCGCACCAAGGTGTACGAAAGCATCGTCAAGGGCGAGCACGCGATCGAGGCCGGCATGCCGGAGTCGTTCAACGTGCTGGTGAAGGAAATTCGTTCGCTCGGCATCGACATCGAGCTCGAGCGCAACTAAAGGAGAAGATGCATGAAGGGACTACTCGACCTTTTCAAGCAGTTCACCCCGGATGAGCATTTCGATGCCATCAAGATCGGCCTGGCGTCCCCGGAGAAGATCCGGAGCTGGTCGTTCGGCGAGGTGAAGAAGCCCGAGACCATCAACTACCGTACCTTCAAGCCGGAACGCGACGGCTTGTTCTGCGCCAAGATCTTCGGACCGATCAAGGACTACGAGTGCCTGTGCGGCAAGTACAAGCGCCTGAAGCACCGCGGCGTGATCTGCGAGAAATGCGGCGTCGAGGTCACCCAGACCAAGGTGCGCCGTGACCGCATGGGCCACATCGATCTGGCCGCGCCCTGCGCGCACATCTGGTTTCTGAAGTCGCTGCCGTCGCGCCTGGGCCTGGTGCTCGACATGACGCTGCGTGACATCGAACGCGTGCTGTACTTCGAGGCCTACGTGGTCGTCGACCCGGGCATGACCGAGCTGAAGAAGTTCTCGATCATGACCGAGGACGACTACGACGCGAAGAAACAGCAGCACGGCGACGAATTCGTCGCGCTGATGGGCGCCGAGGGCATCCAGAAGCTGCTGGCCGAGATCGACCTCGACGTCGAGATCGAGCGCCTGCGCGGCGACATGACTGGCTCCGAGCTCAAGGTCAAGAAGAACTCGCGTCGCCTGAAGGTGATGGAGGCCTTCAAGAAGTCGGGCATCAAGCCGCAGTGGATGGTGATGAACGTGCTGCCGGTGCTGCCGCCGGACCTGCGTCCGCTGGTGCCGCTGGACGGCGGGCGCTTCGCCACGTCCGACCTGAACGATCTGTACCGCCGCGTCATCAACCGCAACAACCGCCTGGCCCGCCTGCTCGAACTGAAGGCGCCGGAGATCATCGTGCGCAACGAGAAGCGCATGCTGCAGGAGGCGGTGGACTCGCTGCTCGACAACGGCCGCCGCGGCAAGGCGATGACGGGCGCGAACAAGCGCGCCCTGAAGTCGCTGGCCGACATGATCAAGGGCAAGAGCGGTCGCTTCCGCCAGAACCTGCTGGGCAAGCGCGTCGACTACTCGGGCCGTTCGGTCATCGTGGTCGGCCCGACGCTCAAGCTGCACCAGTGCGGCCTGCCCAAGCTGATGGCGCTCGAGCTGTTCAAGCCCTTCATCTTCTCGCGCCTGGAAGCCATGGGCATCGCCACCACCATCAAGGCGGCGAAGAAGGAAGTGGAATCGGGCACGCCGGTGGTCTGGGACATCCTTGAAGAAGTCATCAAGGAACACCCGGTCATGCTGAACCGCGCGCCGACGCTGCACCGCCTGGGCATCCAGGCGTTCGAGCCGGTGCTGATCGAGGGCAAGGCGATCCAGCTGCACCCGCTGGTCTGCGCGGCGTTCAACGCCGACTTCGACGGTGACCAGATGGCCGTCCACGTGCCGCTGTCGATCGAGGCGCAGATGGAAGCCCGCACGCTGATGCTGGCCTCCAACAACGTGCTGTTCCCGGCCAACGGCGAACCGTCGATCGTGCCGTCGCAGGACGTCGTGCTGGGTCTGTACTACGCGACCCGCGACCGCATCAACGCCAAGGGCGAGGGCCTGATCTTCTCCGACGTGGTCGAGGTGCAGCGCGCGCTCGACAACGGCCAGGTCGAGATCACCGCGAAGATCGCCGTGCGCCTGACCGAGTGGACCAAGGACAAGGAGAGCGGCGAGTTCGTGCCGGAGTCCAAGCTGGTCGACACCACGGTCGGCCGTGCGCTGCTGTCGGAGATCCTGCCCAAGGGCCTGCCGTTCGCCAACATCAACAAGGCGCTGAAGAAGAAGGAGATCTCGCGGCTGATCAACACCTCCTTCCGCAAGTGCGGTCTGAAGGAGACGGTGGTGCTGGCCGACAAGCTGCTGCAGAGCGGCTTCCGTCTGGCCACGCGCGCCGGTATTTCGATCTCGATCGACGACATGCTGGTGCCCAAGCAGAAGCACGACCTGATCGAGCGCGCCGAGAAGGAAGTCAAGGAGATCGAACAGCAGTACGTCTCGGGTCTCGTGACGGCCGGGGAGCGCTACAACAAGGTCGTCGACATCTGGGGCAAGACCGGCGACGAGGTCGGCAAGGTCATGATGGCCCAGCTGTCCAAGCAGAAGGTCGAGGACCGTCACGGCAAGCTGGTGGACCAGGAGTCGTTCAACTCCATCTACATGATGGCCGACTCCGGTGCGCGCGGTTCCGCCGCGCAGATCCGCCAGTTGGCCGGCATGCGCGGCCTGATGGCCAAGCCGGACGGCTCGATCATCGAGACGCCCATCACGGCGAACTTCCGTGAAGGCCTGAACGTGCTGCAGTACTTCATCTCCACCCACGGCGCCCGCAAGGGCTTGGCGGACACGGCGCTGAAGACCGCGAACTCCGGCTACCTGACGCGCCGCCTGGTCGACGTCACACAGGATCTGGTGGTGACCGAGGACGATTGCGGCACTGACGCCGGCATCGCGATGCGCGCGCTGGTCGAGGGCGGCGAGGTCATCGAGTCGCTGCGCGACCGCATTCTCGGCCGCGTGACGGCCATCGAGGTGCTGCATCCAGAGACCCAGCAGGTGGTCGTGCCGGCCGGACTGATGCTCGACGAGGACACGCTCGACATCGTCGAGGCGGCTGCCGTCGACGAGGTGAAGGTCCGCACGCCGTTGACCTGCCATACGCGCTTCGGCCTGTGCGCCAAGTGCTACGGCCGCGACCTCGGTCGCGGCGGGCTGGTGAACGCCGGCGAGGCGGTGGGCGTGATCGCCGCGCAGTCGATCGGCGAGCCCGGCACGCAGCTGACGATGCGCACCTTCCACATCGGTGGCGCGGCGTCGCGTGCCGCGGTGGCCTCCAGCGTCGAGGCGAAGTCCGATGGTCACATCGGCTTCAACGCGACGATGCGCTACGTGACCAACGGCAAGGGCGAATTGGTGGTGATCTCGCGTTCCGGCGAGATCATCATCTCCGATCAGCACGGCCGAGAGCGCGAACGCCACAAGGTACCGTATGGCGCGACGCTCAACATCAAGGCCGACCAGCAGGTCAAGGCCGGCACCGTGCTGGCCAACTGGGATCCGCTGACCCGGCCGATCATCACCGAGTTCGCTGGCAAGGCGAAGTTCGAGAACGTGGAAGAGGGTGTCACCGTCGCCAAGCAGGTGGACGAGGTGACGGGCTTGTCGACGCTGGTGGTCATCGACGAAGCGCCGTGGCGCAGCCAAGGTGGTTCGCCCGCAGGTGAAGCTGCTCGACGCAGCCGGGAACGAGGTGAAGATCCCCGGTACCGACCACTCGGTGACGATCGGTTTCCCGATCGGCTCGCTGGTGCAGATCCGCGACGGTCAGGACCTCGCCCCGGGCGAAGTGCTGGCCCGCATCCCGGTCGAAGGCCAGAAGACGCGCGACATCACCGGCGGTCTGCCGCGGGTGGCCGAGCTGTTCGAGGCCCGCACGCCCAAGGACAAGGGCACCCTGGCCGAGATGACCGGGACCGTGTCGTTCGGCAAGGAGACCAAGGGCAAGGTGCGCCTGCAGATCACCGACCCGGACGGCAAGGTCTACGAAGAGCTGGTGCCGAAGGAGAAGAACATCCTGGTGCACGAAGGCCAGGTGGTCAACAAGGGCGAGTCCATCGTCGACGGCCCGGCCGATCCGCAGGACATCCTGCGACTGCTGGGGATCGAGGAGCTGGCGCGCTACATCGTCGACGAGGTGCAGGACGTCTACCGCCTGCAGGGTGTGAAGATCAACGACAAGCACATCGAGGTGATCGTTCGCCAGATGCTGCGCCGCGTGCAGATCGTCAACCCGGGCGACACGCACTACATCCTGGGTGAGCAGGTCGAGCGCGCCTCGATGCTGGACACCAACGACAAGATGCGCGCCGAAGGCAAGATGATCGCGACGCATGCCGACGTGCTGCTGGGTATCACCAAGGCCTCGCTGTCGACCGACTCGTTCATCTCGGCGGCGTCGTTCCAGGAGACCACGCGCGTGCTGACCGAGGCGGCGATCATGGGCAAGCGCGACGAACTCCGTGGTCTGAAGGAGAACGTCATCGTCGGCCGTCTGATCCCGGCCGGGACCGGCCTGGCCTTCCACCGGGCCCGCAAAGCCAAGGAGGAAATGGACGACGCCGAACGCCGCTCGATCGCTCTGCAGGAGGCTGAGGAGCAGGCCCTGCTGGCGCCTGCGACGACCGCCGAGGCTGTGGTGGGCGAGGAGCCGGCGCCGCCCCCGGCGCAGTAGTTGGGGTTGCGCAGCGACTGCAAGGGCGGCTTCGGCCGCCCTTTTTCATGAGCGGCTCGTCGCGGTGGGGCGGTTAGCTTCAGCGGCAGCCTCGGCGCTGACGGTCATGCTGGCCTGCCAATGAGTGGGTGTGAGTACACGCAAACCAGTTGGCGCGGCGCGCCGTGCCAGCTTGAGCAGCGCCCGATCCCGGGTCAACAGCCAAGTGACGTGGCGCGCCAATGCGAGATCGATGAACATCTGGTCGTCGGGGTCCGTGCAGCGCAGCGAACAGCCCGGGACGGTGTCAGTGTCTACCTGGGCCCAACGCGCCCAGGCGGCCTCAAGGCGGGCGACATCAGGCGACCACGCGCTCAGGCTGGGGCTTGCGAACAGCCGCCGGTGCTCGAGCAGCATCGCGGGTGTGGCGATCCAGCGGAGCGTGCCGCACTCGATTGCCCGCCCGAAGGCAGCGCCCGGGTCCTGGAAAACGAGCCAGTCCAAGATCGCATTGGTGTCGATGACCGCGCTGGGCGGAGGGGCTGCTGTCATGGAGAAGGGGGAGAGGCGACCGACGGAGGCAGGCCCTCTTGCTTGCGGGCAATGTTCGACACGAATATACTGTCAGGCTTTTCGGCAGATTCTGCTGCGCTCTTTGCTGGGCGACCTGCGCCGCGCTTCCTGAACCGTCCTCGCTCGAGGGCCCAGGCGCGCATCCCGGGTTGGTTCCGTCTGGAGGCGTCGCGCATGACACCGGAAGACCTGAACCAGTAACTTCAAACGGGAACAAGTTACCCATGCCAACCATCAACCAGCTCGTGCGCCACGGTCGCCAGACCGAGGTCACGAAGTCGAAGTCGCCTGCGATGCAGGGCGGCCCGCAGCGTCGGGGCGTCTGCACGCGCGTCTACACCACCACGCCGAAGAAGCCGAACTCGGCGCTCCGGAAGGTCGCCAAGGTGCGCCTGACCAACGGGTTCGAGGTCATCTCGTACATCGGCGGCGAAGGCCACAACCTGCAGGAGCACAGCGTGGTGCTCGTGCGCGGCGGCCGGGTCAAGGACTTGCCGGGCGTGCGCTACCACATCGTGCGCGGTTCGCTCGATCTGCAGGGTGTGAAGGACCGCAAGCAGTCGCGCTCCAAGTACGGCGCGAAGCGCCCGAAGAAGGCGTAAGACTGCGCCAGAGGATCGTCGGCCGCGAGGCCGATGTCGGATGGCCCGCCGCAGGCGGGTCGAGTAAGTGGGTGGCCCCGGTGTGTGGCTGCCCGAGGCGCCCGAACGGCGCCGACTGAAGCACAGAAGGAAGAGAAATGCCCCGTCGTCGCGAAGTACCCAAGCGCGAGATCCTGCCGGACCCGAAGTTCGGCAACGTCGATCTCTCGAAGTTCATGAACGTGATCATGGAATCCGGCAAGAAGGCCGTGGCCGAGCGCATCATCTACGGCGCCCTCGAGACCGTCGAGAAGAAGGCCAACCGTGATCCGCTCGAGGTCTTCATCACCGCGCTGAACAACGTGAAGCCGATGGTCGAAGTGAAGTCTCGCCGTGTCGGCGGTGCGAACTACCAAGTTCCCGTGGAAGTTCGCCCCGTTCGTCGCATGGCGCTGGCGATGCGCTGGCTCAAGGAGTCGGCTCGCAAGCGCAGCGAGAAGTCGATGGCCCAGCGTCTCGCGAATGAACTGCTCGAGGCCTCGGAAGGCCGCGGCGGCGCAATGAAGAAGCGCGATGAAGTTCACCGCATGGCCGAAGCCAACAAGGCGTTCTCGCACTTCCGCTTCTAAGTCTCTTTTTGGTCCCCGGCCGCTCTTCGGGTTTGTACGAACCCGCGAGCGGCCCCTGTATTTGGAGTCACACCATGGCCCGCAAGACCCCCATCGAGCGCTACCGCAACATCGGTATCTCTGCGCACATCGATGCCGGCAAGACCACCACCACCGAGCGCATCCTGTTCTACACCGGCGTGAACCACAAGATCGGTGAAGTGCACGATGGTGCGGCGACCATGGACTGGATGGAGCAGGAGCAGGAGCGCGGCATCACGATCACGTCGGCCGCCACCACCTGTTTCTGGAAGGGCATGGAGCTGGCCTTTCCCGAGCACCGCATCAACATCATCGACACCCCGGGGCACGTCGACTTCACCATCGAGGTGGAGCGCTCGATGCGTGTGCTCGATGGCGCCTGCATGGTTTACTGTGCCGTGGGCGGCGTGCAGCCGCAGTCGGAGACGGTCTGGCGCCAGGCCAACAAGTACAAGGTGCCGCGCCTGGCGTTTGTCAACAAGATGGACCGCACCGGTGCGAACTTCTACAAGGTCTATGACCAGATGAAGGTTCGCCTGAAGGCGAACCCGGTGCCCATCGTGCTGCCGATCGGTGCCGAGGAGAACTTCACCGGTGTGATCGACCTCATCAAGATGAAGGCGATCATCTGGGATGAAGCCTCCCAGGGCATGAAGTTCAACTACGAGGACATCCCCGCTGACCTGCAGGCCGAGTCGCAGAAGTGGCGCGAGAACATGGTCGAGGCTGCGGCCGAGGCCAGCGAAGAGCTGATGAACAAGTATCTCGAATCGGGCGAACTGACCGAGGCGGAGATCAAGTTCGGCATCCGCACGCGCACGATCGCCGCCGAGATCCAGCCGATGTTCTGTGGCACCGCCTTCAAGAACAAGGGCGTGCAGCGCATGCTCGACGGCGTGATCGACTTCATGCCGTCGCCGATCGACATTCCCCCGGTTCCCGGCCATGACGACGACGACAAGGAAGTGGTTCGTCGTGCGGCCGATGACGAGAAGTTCGCCGCGCTGGCTTTCAAGCTGATGACCGACCCCTACGTCGGCCAACTCACCTTCGTGCGCGTCTATTCGGGTGTGCTGAAGTCCGGTGATTCGGTTTTCAACCCGATCCGAGGCAAGAAGGAGCGCATCGGGCGGATCCTGCAGATGCATGCCAACCAGCGCGAAGAGATCAAGGAGATCCTGGCCGGCGACATCGCGGCCTGCGTGGGCCTGAAGGAAGTGACCACGGGCGAGACGCTGTGCGATCCGGACGCGATCATCACGCTCGAGAAGATGATCTTCCCCGAGCCGGTGATCTCGCAGGCCGTTGAGCCCAAGACCAAGGCCGACCAGGAGAAGATGGGCATCGCCCTGGGTCGTCTGGCTCAGGAAGACCCGTCGTTCCGCGTGCGCACCGATGAAGAGTCCGGCCAGACCATCATCTCCGGCATGGGCGAGCTGCACCTGGAAATCATCGTCGATCGCATGAAGCGCGAGTTCGGCGTAGAGGCCAACGTCGGCAAGCCGCAGGTTGCCTACCGCGAAACCATCCGCAAGCCGGTGTCGGACATCGAAGGCAAGTTCGTTCGCCAGTCGGGCGGCAAGGGCCAGTACGGCCACGTCGTGCTGAAGATCGAGCCGCAGGAGCCAGGCAAGGGTTTCGAGTTCGTCGACGCCATCAAGGGTGGCGTGGTGCCGCGCGAGTTCATCCCGGCGGTCAAGAAGGGCGTCGAAGATTCGCTGCCGAACGGCGTGCTCGCGGGCTTCCCGGTGGTGGACGTGAAGGTCACGCTGACCTTCGGTTCGTACCACGAGGTCGACTCGAACGAGAACGCCTTCAAGATGGCCGCGTCGCTGGGCTTCAAGGACGGCTGCCGCAAGGCCTCGCCGGTCATCCTCGAGCCGATGATGGCCGTGGAAGTCGAGACACCGGAAGACTACGCCGGCAACGTCATGGGCGACCTGTCGTCCCGTCGCGGCATGGTGCAGGGCATGGACGACATGCCGGGCGGTGGCAAGGCCATCAAGGCCGAGGTGCCGCTGTCGGAGATGTTTGGCTACTCGACCACGCTGCGCTCGATGTCGCAGGGCCGCGCCACGTACACGATGGAGTTCAAGCACTACAGCGAAGCGCCCAAGAACGTGGCCGACGCGATCATCACGTCGCGCGCGAAGTAAAAGCGCTGAGAAAACAAGCCGGTCTTCTGTGAGGTGCCGCCTGCTGCCAGTGGCAGGTGAATCCGCTCCCCGCCGGAGACCTTAAACCGAACACTGGCACTGTTCTTTATCTGGAGATTCTGAAATGG